>JAPHTL010000313.1 GCA_026193355.1 Rhodospirillales bacterium | reverse complement strand
TATTCGGCGGGATGCGCATCCTGAACGGATAGCTGTTCCGCCTCACCTTCCTCTTTTCCGCGATCGATCAGAAAGTCTGTCAGGCCCGCGCCCAGCCACATGGCGGTCAGCGCCACCCAGGCCGTCAACGCGAACACGGCGCCACCGGTCACCCCGGCCCCGACCGCGCAACCACCTGCCAGCATACTGCCAAAGCCCATGAATGCCGCGCCGATCATGTAGCGCGGCATCGGCTTTTCACCGCCGAAACATTCCAGCTTGAGCTCCCGCCCCCAGATGGCGGCGATGAAGGCCCCGGCGAAAACACCTGGAACGATGCCGAGGTCAAACCCGAACGGAAGCTCCGGTTCGTTGATCAACGCCATGAGCGTATCGGCCGAAGGTCCGGTGAAGCTGATGCTTTTGACGGACGCGATATCGAACGAGGCGGCCGACAGCGAATAGGTAAAGAACCACCCCACCGCCACCATGAAACCGACGCCCAGCGAAGCCGCAGCGATGCGTTTGGAAATACGGTTATAGGCGGCAATGATCAGGGCGAAGCTGAGGAACGTGATGCCCACCATCATCGCGTGCTGGTAATCAAGTCCAAGAATGGACATCAGATTCCGCGAGGCGCCCGCCTCCACCGTCCACAGGCCCGCCATCCATTCCCGCATCGGAGAAAGAACCCCACGCAGCGACGCCTGGGCCACAATGGTCAGAACCAGCCCGGCCATCAGGGCGCGCAGGTTGCCGGTAGCGGAAAGAACCAGAAGACGGCTGGCGCAACCGCGCGACAGGATCATTCCCGCGCCGAACATCAACCCGCCGATAATCGCCCCGGACAGACTGCCGCGGGCGGCGAACTGACGAGCCTCCGATACATCCAGAAGACCGGCGGAAATAAACCCCTGTGTTCCCGCCAGCGCCGCCGAAAAGGCCAGCAGCCAGATCGCCATTTTGGGGCCAAGGGAGCCGCGGGAGAATTCGACAACGGCGGCGCGCAGGCAAAACCGGCTGCGCTGCGCAAAAAAGCCGAACAGAAGACCAATGGCCAGCCCGCCGAGCGTCGCCACTGTCCCTTCGCCGTATTTGTCGATGAGTACAGTAAAGTCCATATCAACCATTACCAAGATGAACCATCCGTATTGTCCCACTGTCTGTCATTGTGATGCATATGCCTGCAAACGCAAAGGTTCCGGTATCCCGGGTATGACTTGCCCGCCTGTTTTCATCATCTGATCTGACCCGTTTAGGTGATGTGGCGGCAGTTCTTTGTTGATTAGAATGATTATCGATCTCTTCTTGTTTGCTTTCCCTGGGGGGGGTGGCGAAATGTCAAAGAATGCTTCAGCGAAGAATCCCGATATCTATCATCGCCTCCTTCGCCATATCTGCGAGAACCACTTCCTGAAGGCCGCCTCCGACATGATGCAATGTTCACATTGCGCAGACCGCCAGGATTGCCGACGGGCTGTTCTCGACTGCGCGACGATTCTCATCCCGTGCGCCTCCAAAGCCTGAAAGCGGCGCGGGCCTTCCGGTCTTCACGAGGCATCTGACATCAGCGCCGCTGAAGAAAGTCCTCCTGACCCTCCTCGTTCTCCTCCACTTCTTCTTCGGCCCATCCTTCCGCATCTTCGCGCCGTTTGGTCAGTTGCCGGTGAAGATCCCGCGTTCCAACGCGCATAAGTTCGTAGTCATCCGCATGCAGGGCCGAAAGCAGGCCCGCCACGACGGGGCGAGGCACACCGGCAAGGTTCAGGGCTTCGCGACTGAACCGCAGGCCCGCCTCTATGGCGTCGGGAATGGCCAGCGTGGCGCCCATACGAATGACGCGGTCGGCCGTTTCCAGATCACGGACCCGGACCATCACCGGAATATCTGGGTAATACTGCCGAAGGTGGGTCAGCGACGAGAACATGTTTTCCTGCGAATCAACGGTGACGACCACCAAGGCGGCGCGGCCGATGCCGATCGCCGAAAGGACGCCATGATTGGTCAGATCACCGAAATAGACATCGTGGCCCGAACGTTTTCCCTCCGAAACCTTCGCGTGATCGATATCAATCGCGACATAGGGAACGTCACAGGCGGCAAGAAGGCTGCACAGGGTCCGTCCGATCCGCCCGTACCCGGCCACGATGATGTGCCGTTCGTGCTCCAGCTCAATCGGGGCGGCGGCCGGCGAGGCGCCTTCCCGCCATCGAGTGGCGATGGCGTCGCCGGCCTTGGCGAAGAACGGCGTCGCCAGCATGGAGGCGGCGATAACCACCAGACCGCTGAGGAACGCCTGTTCGCCCAGCACACCCAGTTCGTGGGCAAGGCCAAACAGAACAAAACCGAATTCACCGCATTGGGCGAGGATGAAGCTGGTCCGCACCGCCGTCG
>JAPHTL010000167.1 GCA_026193355.1 Rhodospirillales bacterium | reverse complement strand
TCCATGATCTGCTTGAACTTGAACATGACGCGCGCCCGGCGCAGCGGGGGGGTTCCGGCCCAGGCGGGCAGTGCGGCGGCGGCGGCGGCAACGGCCGTGTCGACCTCGGCTGCGGAGGCCAGGGCAACGGTAGCTGTTTTTTCACCGATTGCCGGATTGAAGATGTCGCCGAACATGCCGCTGGCGCCGTCTACGTGTTTACCGTTGATGAAGTGGCCCAAGGTTGCGGACATTTTCGCGCTCTCCATTATGGGGTGCCTGATCAATCTGCAGTGTATTTGAATTTATCGAATGATAAATTAAAATGACTGTCTGGAAAAGATGATTATCGCATCTTTCCGCTTCGTGGAAAGATAACCAGATGCGACGATCATGGAAATTTGATGATGATTTGATACTGGCGATCGGGTCCTTTTGGAGGCAGTTGATCGTATCGGGCAAACGGAAGGGGACGGACAGGATGGGCAAGGGAATTCTGGGGCGCCTAGCGGCTATCGCGGCGGCTATCGTTCCGGCCGCTGGTTGCGATCAGGGGCCGATGGTTGCGCAGCTTTTTTACGTGGGACCCATTGTCGAAAGCGTCATGGTTGACGCCACCCGCAATGGACCGATGATGGCCTTGGTCTACGGTGCGCCCTTTCCAGGACGAGAACCCGAAACACGGGCCGGCGTCATGGCGGGCCTGAGCAAGGCGGTCAAGGGGCGGATCGTTTCCTTCGAAGAGCGCGTCGAAATGGTTGCAAACCCGGATGTGCGGGTGATCGTCGTTTTCGGCGCGCCGAAGAACCTCAACGGGGAACGGCTGTGCCGTGGCGAGATGCCGGAACTGACGGTGGAGGCGGACTGGACAACGGTGCGCGCCGTGTTCTGCACCGGGGATCGCCGTCTGTCTGATGCGGAAGGGCGGGCGGAAGGCTTGTCTGGGCCGGACGACCCCCGCTTCAAGTCGCTGATGCACGATCTTGGCGTCGCGTTGTTCGTCGAAAACTAGGGGGTTATTCCTCCAGTCTATCGATCGCCTCCCTTATGGCGGGCATCATTCGCCGCGTGGCGCTGCAACCCTCTTCGATGGTTTCTTCGGCGCGGTTGAATTCCATCAGGTGAATGTGGCTGAGGCGCGGCGCGATGACCACCTCCGGTGGGTCGCCTGCCATGCGGCTGCGGGTGATGTGGTCCTGCATGATGTTGATGGAATCGCCGACGACATCGATATAGGAGGGGCGCTCTTCCCCCCCGGAAAACAACCCGGAAAGCAACCGCGCCTCTGCACTGTCGCGGATTTGGCCGAACAGGCGGTCGGCTCCGTTTCGGATTCCTTCGGGAATTTCACTGCCAATCCGCGAGAAAATGGACGGCCCGTCAATCCTGCCAGATTTGTTCTTTCGGCCATTCGGCGGATTGCGCCGTTTGCCCACGATATTGCCGTTGAGATTGACGGCGATCACCATGTCCGCCCCCATTGCCCGGCACAGTGAGACAGGCACGGGGTTGACGAGGCCCCCGTCGACCAGCCAGCGGTCACCTGATTTCGCCGGACTCATCAGGCCGGGAAGCGCAACCGAGGCGCGAACGGCATTGAAGATGGATCCTTCGCGCAGCCAGACCTCCCGTCCGGAGGAAAGGTCGGTGGCTATGGCGCCGAATGGGCGGTCAAGGCTTTCGATCGCGACATCCTTCTGGCGTTCACCGAAATAACGCATAAGCCTGTCGCCTTCGATGAAGCCGCCGCCTTTCAGGCGGAAGTCCATGAGCCCGATGACATCCTTCCAATCCAGATCGCGGACCCAGTGATCGAGTCTGTCCAGATTTCCCGTCACCATGGCGGCGCCGACGAACGCGCCCATCGAGCACCCGGAAACGATATCCGCCTCGATCCCTGATTCCCGCAGTGTGTTGATCACGCCGATATGCGCCCAGCCACGGGCGGACCCGCTTCCGAGCGCCAGACCGATACGAGGCTTGGCCATTTCTTCCAGTCCCAGATCAGAATAGAGTGTTCACGCGATACTATGGGTGGCGCGCCGGCCTGCCAAGGCGTGATCGGAATGGAAGCGCGCGAGAATTCCAGTCAGAAACTTTAGGATCTCCTTAATAATGCCCAAGTATTTATTGGTATAATCTGAAACTCTTGTCGATAAGGAGGGGGCGTCGGTAAAATTCCCTGGAGGATGGCTCCGAAATCTGTGATGGCCAAGCAATCGATCATAAAACGGGTTGCTGCCTGGGTTCGCGGTAAACCTGCGGAACGGACCCGCTCCCGTCCTGCGCCCCGGGCTGCGACGCGGGACGACGTAGAAGGGGATGCGCCCGAGGAAGCCCCTGCGGCGATCTGGCCGCCCCAGAGGCTTGTTGTCGCCAACCGGTTGTGGGGAGGGGATTTCATCATTCCCGGCGGCGAGAAATTCATTCTGGATTTTACGCGCATGCTTGGCCTCAGCGAGGCGACGAGCATGCTGAACATCGGCGCGGGGCTTGGCGGCGAATCTCGCGCCTGGGCCGAAGACTGCGGTGTTTGGGTCGATGGCCTGGAATCCATCCCCGAACTTGCTGAATTGGGAATGGAGCGTTCGACGCGGGCGGGGATGCAGCGCAAGGCCCCGATCAAGCTGTTCAATCCCGAAGATCTGACGTTGCAGGAAAAGAAGTACAACGCCATCGTTGGCTTCGAGTCCTTCTTCACGGTGGCCAACAAGGAACAGTTGTTCAATACCATCGAAGGGGCGCTTCGGGTCGATGGCCACCTTCTTTTCACCGATTTTGTCCTTCCCAACGCGGATGAACCGGACGAGGCGGTTCGCAGGTGGTTCTCTCATGAACCGGTGCGCCCTCACCTGTGGACGGCGAAACAGGTCTATAACTATCTTTCCGGGCGTGAGTTCGATGTGCGTGTAGCCGAAGACATTTCGGCCGAATACCGTTCGCGGGTTCTGGGTGGGTGGCTGCGGTTGCTTGGGGAACTGACCAAACCGGATCTGACGCCGGATTTCGCCGAGGCGCTGATCGCCGAATGCGAGTTCTGGCTTTACCGGATCAGCGCGATCGACAGTGGCGGGCTGCGGGTCTACCGCTATGACGCAATCAAATTGCCAGAAAAACGCTTCTGATGGCGTATGGCGCTGCGAGAGGCGGAAAAAAGCCCGCTGCATTGACGTTTCAGGCGTTGACAGCGTGAACCGATCCCCTTATTTTCCCGGCTCCGGCCACCTGAGTGTGGTGGTTTTTATTTTGAGGGTAGGGTTATGAAGGTTCGGAATTCGTTGAAAACCGCGAAAGAGCGCGACAAGCATTGCCGCATCGTTCGGCGCCGTGGCCGCGTTTACGTGATCAACAAGAAGAATCCACGGTTCAAGGCTCGTCAGGGCTGAACCGATCCTTCATGCGCGCTGCCTGAACGCAGCGCGGACGAAGCCCCAAAAACCGCGCCACAGGCGCGGTTTTGTTTTGCCCGGATAACTATTCCCGGTTGTTGGAATTCTGCCGATACCCGTACATAATGAATCCTGCCGCCACACGGTTCCACAATAAAAGCGTGGGGGGTGGGGTGTTTACGGGTGATTGATGGGAGGAAACCGACATGGGGGGCCTGCAGAACGCCATCATGTCGCTCGCCGCCATTCCCGCAACACGCTCGCTCGTCTCGCTCCTGCCGTCCGTTAAACGGTTCCGGCGCCTTCATATGGCGGGGGGCGATGCGGAGGAAGCGGTGGAAATGGCGCGCGATATCTCCCGCTCCGGTGGCTCGTTCGGATTGGTGCAGATCGGAGAACCGGTAACGTCGAACGATGCCATTGGGCGTAATCTTGCGATTCTGACCGAAGCCATGGACATGCTTGGGCGAAGCGGCCTTGATGTCTCCATAACCCTTGATGTGAATGACCTGGGTGGCGCCATTTCAAAAACGGCGTCCCTGCGCAATGTTCTGGGGGTGGCCGACCGATTCGTGCGTGCGGTCGAAAGCCGAGAGGCAGAAACCCAACAGCGTATAAAGGATGGACTAAAGCCCCCGACCCCGGTCGTCGGAGGCGGGGATATGATCATGGTGGACATAACGTCCATCGGTGACCAGCAAATGGCCATGACCACATGCGAGGAATTTTCGCACCACGGCGTCCGCGCCGGTTGCACCATTCTGGCCGCGCTGGAGCGCAGCGAGACTGACGCGAAGGAACTGATTGCGCGCCGGTCGCCTGTTCGTCTGGTCGAGGGGCCGCCGGCCACACCGGGTGTTCCCGGCTTTGCGACGCCATCGGAAATCCGCGACAACTATCTGGATCTGGCCCGATTGCTGGTTTCCGAAGAGGCGGGGATCAACAGCGCTTTTCCCATTTTTTCCGTGAAGGACGCTGCCCTCGCCAAGGCCGTTCTGGGGATTGTCGGCCAATCGGGATGGTCGGATCCCTATGCGCTGGAATTGCCCCTCGGGGCGAACGAGCGCCTGCAAGAGGCCCTGTCATCGAAGGGGTTTCCCGTACGTCTTCTGCTCCCCTTTGGAGAGCGATGGTGGCTTTATCCCGAACGGCTGTCCGCCTAGAAGGCGATCCACCCGACAAGGATCAGCCTCAGGCCATGTCCAGTGCGCGCTGATAAAGGACGAGCAGTTCTTCCTGTTCCTGCCGGTCGGCCGCGTCCAGCTTCCGCAGCTTTATGACCTGACGGATGATCTTGACGTCGAAACCACCACCCTTCGCTTCGGAATAGACTTCGCGAATGTCGTCCGCGAGGGCTTTCTTTTCTTCTTCCAGACGCTCGATTCGCTCAATGAATGAGCGCAGGCGCTCTCCGGCGATTCCACCAACTTCCGTCATCGGATTTGGCCTTCCCTTTTCTGATTGCGGTGCGGCGGCAAGATAGCCCTGCCGCCTTCGTCCATGCAAGCGCAGGTTTTTCAGGCCAGAAAATACGCAAGCTCTGTTGGGATCGTCGGTGGTGGTCATGCTATGATAGGCGGAAGTTTTTCGGAAAACCGCGCCGGATTGCGGAAGGGTTGTGGGGGAAACGTGACCGTTTACGATTTCGATCGGTTGTCCGTTTTTCTGGTCGAAGACAACAGCTATATCCGCAATGCAATGGAGGATGTTCTTCGCAATATCGGCTTCGGTCGTATCATGACGGCCTCGAACGGTGCGGAGGCCATCGATTTCCTCAAGACCATGCATGACAACCCGCATATGACGACGGCGCTTGGCCTTGATCTGGTGATCTCGGATCTGGTCATGGCGCCGGTCAACGGCCTGCTGCTCCTGCGCTGGTTGCGCACCGCGAAGGAATCGCCCAACCGGATGGTTCCGTTCATGGCGCTCAGCGGCGCGGCCGACGTGGACTATGTAAATGCGGTCCGTGATCTCGGTGCAAATGAATTCCTGGCCAAGCCGTTTTCGGTCACGGCGGTTTATCGCCGCATTCTTGAGGTGATCGATTATCCCCGCCAGTTTGTCGCCACCAGCAACTATTTTGGCCCGGATCGCCGCCGCCGGAAGGGGGGGCGTCCAGGCGGGGCGGAGGACCGTCGAACGACGGACGAGTCCAATGTCGCCATCGTTTATTCGGGCGACAAGGTGAAACAGCCGAAAAAGGGTGATGCGGCCGTCTGGTATTTCCGCTTGCCCAACAGGTTGAAGGACAAGGCAGGTGGGCTTGGCCACCCCGGTGCAGCTGAAATTCCCATCGACATTCTCGAAAAGGCGGAAGAAAGCCTGAACCGTTCCCGGCTGGATTTTGCGCACTGGGCGGAGGGTTATCTGCACGAACTTTCCGACCTTTGCACCCAGGCGCTTTTAAAGCCCGGTCGCCGCAACGTTCACTTCGAAAAGATCAATCTTCTGGCCCTTGAGTTGAGGGGGCAGGGCGGCACCTTCGGCTATCCGTTGATCACGGTGTTCGGGAAGATGCTCTACGACGTTACGCGTGAGGGATGCCGCGAGGACGATGACATGGTTGAAATCGTCAAGGCCCACATTGATGCGATGCGGGTGGTGTTACGCGAGAAAATCACCGGCGATGGCGGCGCGGTGGGCAAGGAACTCCGGAAATCGCTTCAAAAGGCCGTTGGCAAACGCGTGATTCGCTGACCCGGCAAGATCAAAGACCCCTGACCGTTTCTTCGATCAGCATGTCGACAACGTCGCGCAAGGCTTCTTCCGGGGACTTTTCCTCGGCGATTGATTTTTCATATGTGGCAATCTGGCGATGTGCGCTGGTGCCTCGCCTTGCGATATCGCGCGCATTGAAAATCTCTTCCGTACAGCCCAGCGCATCTGCGTCATCCGCAATCATGTCCAGCAGTTCGTCGAGCAAATTCGTGCAGGGAATAACGGCGCCCTTGCCAAAATCGACAAGTCCTTCGTCCAGGCCGTAGCGTTGCGCCCGCCAGCGATTTTCGTCGATCAGCATCCGGGCGTACTTCCGCCAGCGCTGATTGTTCCGGCGCAGGCGATACAGCATGCGGAGTATGCAGACGTAGATCCCTGCAATGCTGGCTGCGTCGTCAATGTTCGTGCAGACGTCGGTGATGCGCATTTCCAGTGTTGGAAACTTGGCGCTGGGTCGGATGTCCCACCACATCATGGAAGCGTCTTCGATCAACCCGGCGCGCACCAGCACGTCAACGTGGCGCTTGAACTCGGCGTAGGATTCGAATTGTTCCGGCAGGCCGGTCCGGGGAACCTCGTCGAAAACGCTGAGCCGGTAGGACTTCAATCCGGTGACCTCTCCGCGCCAGAACGGCGATGACGTGCTGAGGGCCAGCAGGTGGGGCAGGAAATAGGACGCCTGATTCATCAGGTCGATGCGGAGTTCTTCGCTTTCAATGCCGACATGGACATGCATGCCGCAGATAAGCAGCCGTCGGGCCACCGCTTGCATGTCGCGGGCAAGGTTGTTGTAGCGATCCTTGTTTGTGTGCTTCTGGCCCTGCCACTGACCAAAAGGATGGGTTGATGCGGCAATCGGCGCCAGTCCGTAGCGCCCCGCCACTTCGGCGACGACCTTGCGAAGGCGGGCGAGGTCTGCGCGGGCCTCGCCGATGGTTTGGCTGACCTGGGTGCCGACCTCAACCTGCGATGTCAGGAATTCAGGACGGACAAGGTCCTGTGCGATGTCGTTCAGCGCGGTCATCAGGTCGGGTGGCGCGTCCTTGATGACGTCGCGCGTTTCGCGGTCGACGAGAAGGTATTCCTCTTCGATTCCGACCGTCCAAGAAGGTTCCCTGAATGGCATTTCAGAAATGCTCCACTTCGAACAAGGTGTCCATGGACAGGATGCTTTTCAGGGCTGCGGTCATGTGGTCCGCCCATTCACCGATGCCGTTCTCCGTCGCCACAAGATCCTGCCGGATTTCTATGGCGCAGTTGGGCAGACCGGATGTGCCGGCATGCTGGTCGATGGAATAAGCGATTTCCTTGCCCGAATAGGGTTCGTTGTCACCAATGACCAGATGCTCGTTCTGGCGCAGGAAATTGATCATCGGTACGGCGATCCGGGGGTCGCGATTCCATAGCACCCCCGCATCCCACGGTCGGCGTTCGCCCGACATATGCGGGGTGAAACTGTGAATCGAGAACACGGCGGGCGGTTTTCCCATGGCCCAGAGGTGGCCGACGGCATTCGTGATGGCATGGTGATAGGGCCAGTGAAACACCTCGGCGCGCTCCACTTTCTGGACCTCACTCAGTCCCTTGTTGCCGGGGATTTCGATGTCGTCGCTGACCTCCGGGATGGAGCCTGGGTCGCCCGGCTGGCGATTGACGTCGATCACCAGCCGCGAATAGCCGCTCAGCAATGCTGGCGCGTTCAGCCGTTCGGAAAGGATACGGGTCAGGGCGGCTGCGCCAATATCGTAGGCGACGTGGCGTTCGAAGGTCGCATCATCCAGACCCAATTGGTCAAGGGATGCCGGAACCACGTTGCTCGCATGATCGCAGAGCAGCAGCAACGGCGTATCGCCGCCTGGATTGAAGATCTCGTAGACGGGGGGGTCATTTGGGCCGAGCAGCCCCGACGCGCCCTGGGGGCGGGAAGGGGGCATTGGCGGTGTGGAAACGATATCAGGCATGGAGATAGTGTAGCGCTGACCGCCATGCCGCCGGAACAAAAAAGGCATGCCGCAGGTCCTGCCGCTTGTGGTTGTTCCGCAGCGGGCGCTAGTCTGGTCCTCAACGGATATTTGACAGGCGTACGGAAAATGAAGGCTCAGGGAACGCGTCGACGTATCGCCATAATGGGCGCCGCCGGTCGCGACTTCCACAACTTCAACATGGTTTACAGAGGCGATCCCTCCGTCGAGGTTGTCGCCTTCACCGCTGCCCAGATCCCGGGAATTTCCGGGCGCCTCTATCCGCCGGCTCTGGCCGGGGTCCATTATCCCGACGGCATCGTCATTGTGCCTGAAGATGATCTGGAAATGCTGTGCCGTGAAAAAGGGGTTTCGCAGGTGGTGTTCGCCTACAGCGACATTCCCCATGCATCCGTCATGCATCTGGCTTCCCGCGCACTCGCCGCCGGGGCCAACTTCCTGCTGCTTGGCCCGGAAAGCACGATGCTTCGCGCACGTGTGCCGGTGGTGGCCGTCTCGGCCGTGCGGACGGGGTGCGGAAAATCGCAGACGGCACGCTGGCTGTCGCGGCGTCTGGCTGATCGTGGGTTGCGGGTCGGTGTTCTGCGCCATCCGATGCCCTATGGCGATCTCGAAAGGCAGGGCGTTCAGCGATTCGCTTCGGTTGCCGACCTGGGGGCTGCGGACTGCACCATCGAGGAGCGCGAGGAATACGAGCCGCATATCGAGGCAGGCAGTGTCGTCTTTGCCGGTGTCGATTACGGCGCCATCCTGGCGCAGGCGGAGGACGAGTCCGATATCATCGTCTGGGATGGCGGAAACAACGACTTTCCCTTCCTGCACCCTGACCTGCATGTGGTTGTCACGGATGCACTGCGCCCCGATCAGATGGATACACATCATCCGGGCGAAGCGGTTCTGCGGATGGCCGATGTTGTGGTGCTCAACAAGGTTCGCGCAGCGTCCGCGGAGGACGTGGCGCGGGCGTCATCGGCGATCCGCGTTGTCAACCCGGATGCGCCGCTGGTCAAGGCTGCGTCCCCTGTCCTGCTCGACGATCCCGGGGCGGTTGCGGGAAAATCCGTACTGGTGGTCGAGGACGGCCCGACGATAACCCATGGCGGCATGGGCTACGGCGCAGGGTACGTTGCGGCCGTCAGCTGCCCCGGTGTGCGGCTGATTGATCCCCGGTCTTCGGCGCCGCCCGCCATTCGCGCCGTTTTCGACGAATGGCCCCATATCGGCGCCGTGCTTCCGGCGATGGGATACGGCGCAGCGCAGCGGGCCGCCCTTCGCGAAACGATCGTTCGATCCGCAGCCGACGTCGTGGTGGCCGCCACCCCCATCGATCTGGCGACTCTCCTTGATCTGGACATGCCGGTGGTCCGGGCTCGTTATGCGTTTGAGGACGGCGCCGACCCTTCGCTGGGGGACATCCTCGATCGTTTTCTGGATGGATCGGGGGACGCCTGCTGATGCTTGTGGTCGTGGCGCTTGGCGGTAACGCGATTTTGCAGCGGGATGAACTGCCCGAGGCGGCTGTGCAGCGACGCAATATCGAGGTTGCTGCGCATTCAATCGCCGAAATGGCGCGGGCGCACACCATTGTCGTTACACACGGGAACGGGCCGCAGGTAGGGTTGCTGGCGATACAGGCTGCGGCGCTCGACGCCCTCAGCCCCTATCCGCTTGATGTTCTGGGCGCTGAAAGCGAAGGCATGATCGGCTATGTGCTGGAGCAGGAGTTGCGCAATGTCCTCCCCGGCAGGAATATCGCCACCCTTCTGACCCAGGTCCGGGTTGACCTTGATGATCCCGCCTTCGCCCACCCGACAAAGCCGATCGGTCCGTTCTATGACGCCGCCCGCGCAACAGAGATCGGGCGGGAGAGAGGCTGGACCATGGCGCAGGATGGCGATTCGTGGCGGCGAGTCGTCGCATCGCCCTATCCCCGGGAAATTCTGGAAATCAACACGATCCAGCTTCTCGTCCTTTCAGAAACCGTGGTCATCTGCAGTGGCGGCGGTGGTATACCGGTCGCCGTGGGGGATGATGGTGCGATCAATGGCGTCGAAGCGGTGGTGGACAAGGATCTGTCGGCCGCCCTGCTGGCAGTGAAGCTGAATGCCGATGCGCTGGTTTTACTGACCGATGTCCATGGTGTATGGACGGGCTGGAACACGCCAGAGGCGCGATTGGTGCGACGTGCATCGCCTGACATGATGCGCAGGCATGATTTTGCGGAAGGATCGATGGGGCCGAAGGTGGCCGCCGCTTGCGCCTTTGTCGAAGCGACGCGGGGTGTGGCCGGGATTGGCAGGCTGACCAGCGCAATGGCCATTCTGGAGGGCCGCGAGGGAACAAGGATCACGCCGGGCCGCAACGAATTTGAAGAATACGACGCGAAAGAATACGCCCCATGACGCCTGCCATCGCCCGCGCCCAGCGGATTGCCCTTATCGCCCTGCTGTGCGGCGCGGTGGGGATAGCCTTTGCCCCTATCTTTGTGCGGCTCAGCGAACTGGGGCCTTCGGCGACCGCCTTCTACCGCCTTTTCTTCGCGCTGCCAGCGATGTTGATCTGGATGATGGCCGAACCAGATGGTGGGGCGGCCGGCCAACGCCCCGCCAGTGCGGCCGATTACGCGAAGCTGGCGCTGGCCGGTCTGTTTTTCGCCGGGGATCTGTCATTCTGGCACTGGTCGATCAAGCTGACGAGTGTCGCCAACGCGACGTTGCTGGCGAACTTTGCCCCGATTTTCGTGACGCTCGGCGGGTTTCTTCTGTTCGCCCTGCGTTTCAGCCGGACCTTCCTGCTGGGCATGGGACTGGCGATGGTCGGGGCCATTCTTTTGATGAGCGGCAGCTTCGCCCTGTCGATGGATCATGTTCTCGGCGATGCGCTGGGTCTTGTTTCCGCTGTCTTCTATGCGGCCTATCTGGTGGCGGTCGGGCGTCTGCGCGGCCGGTTTTCCACCGCCACGGTGATGTTGTGGAGCGGCCTGGCCACCTGTGTGGCGCTGTTGCCGGTGGCGCTGGTGTCGGGGGAAAGCCTTGTCGCCACGACAGCGGTCGGGTGGGGCATTCTGGTTGCACTAGCCCTGGTTTCCCATATCGGCGGTCAAGGCCTGATCGCCTATGCCCTGGCGCATCTGCCGGCAGCCTTTTCATCCGTGGCGCTGATGCTGCAACCCGCCATCGCGGCGGTTCTGGCCTGGTTTCTTTTTGATGAGGCACTGGGAACGTTGCAGGCGACCGGGGCCGCCGTGATCCTGTTTGGCATCTTTCTTGCCCGTCGCGGCAGTCGCCGGCCATCCGGGTAGATGGATCGCAAAGCTTGCCGGGAAAAAGGGCAGCCTGCTAGATTGGCGGTCTACAACTGAATTGAAGTCATAATGAAAACGGAAAGCACGGAAATGGTACAAGCCGGCGGCCGCGTATCCGATCGGGTGGCGACAGCGATCCTTGATCAGATCGCCAGTGGCCACCTGACACCGGGGCAACGATTGCCCGGAGAACGCCAACTGGCCGAGGACCTCGGCGTCAGCCGCGTATCCGTCCGTGCGGCATTGCAGGGGCTGAAGGCCAAGGGGTTCCTCGAATCCATCCAAGGTGGCGGGACGATGGTGATTTCATCCGCCGAGGACATGGATTCGGCCATGACCCAGATGCTTCGCACCAACCGAAAAAATCTCCATGACCTCGCCGAAATCAGGGCGGGGCTGGAAGTCTGGGCGGCGCGTCGAGCCGCCTTGAATGCGGAACCCAGGGATATCGAGGATCTGGGGCGCGCGGTGAAGGCGCTGGGGAAGGCCAAGGGGCGCGCCCGGGTCGAGGAAGACGTCAACTTCCACCTTGCGCTGGCGCGCGCAACGCACAGCGCCATCTACATGCACATTTTCGACGTCATTCGGGACACAATCCGCGATACGCTGGAATATCATAAATACCGGCTTTTTTCCGAATCCGTCGATGACGAAACCCTTCTCGACCAGCATCGCGCCGTCTATGAGGCAATACGCGACAAGGCGCCGGAGCGCGCCGCGCGCGCCATGGAGGGTCACCTTGAATGGGTCCTCGAGCGCTATGAGGCGGAACGTCGGCGTCAGGCCGATATCACCGCCGCCCTTGCCGTGAGAGCGGAAGGGTGAGAGAAATTCAGCCCTCCCCCCACAGGATTTCGCCTGCCCTGCCCTGGATCTTCTGGGGGCTGGGCGCGGCATTCTATTGCTATGGCTTTTTTCAGAGGGTCGCGCCAAGTGTGATGGTCAGCGACCTGATGCGGGATTTCGGCGTTTCCGCCGCAATCCTCGGGAACCTTACGGCATTTTATTTTTATGCCTATGCGGGGTTGCAGTTGCCGGTCGGGGTTATCGTTGATCGCTGGGGGCCGCGGCGGGTTCTGGCCATCGCGGCAGTCTTGTGCGGTTTTGGCAGCCTTTTGTTCGCCACGGCGGAGAGCTTGACCGCAGCCTATCTGGGTCG
>JAPHTL010000196.1 GCA_026193355.1 Rhodospirillales bacterium | reverse complement strand
TCGAATTCCTCGATATGGATCGAGGTGAACACGTCGTCACGGACGATGCGTTCGGAGATCAGGATCGAATCTTCGAAGTTGTAGCCATTCCAGGGCATGAAGGCGACGAGAACGTTCCGGCCAAGGGCCAGTTCGCCGAGGTCGGTCGAGGGACCGTCCGCGATGATGTCGCCGGCCTCAACCCTGTCGCCCACCTTCACCAGCGGACGCTGGGTGATGCAGGTGTTCTGGTTGGAACGCTGGAACTTGCGCAGGTTGAAGATGTCGACGCCCGTTGCGGAATGCGACGTTTCGTCGGCGCGCACCACGATACGTGTTGCGTCAACCTGATCGATCACGCCCTTGCGGCGCGACACGATGGCCGCGCCGGAATCCCGGGCGACGGCTGCTTCCATGCCGGTGCCGACAAGCGGCGCCTGCGCCTGAAGAAGGGGCACCGCCTGCCGCTGCATGTTCGATCCCATCAACGCACGGTTGGCGTCATCGTTCTCAAGGAACGGGATCAATGCGGCGGCGACCGACACAAGCTGCTTCGGCGACACGTCGATGAAGTCGATATCGCCGGGCAGCGCCAGAATGTATTCGCCGGCGCGACGGCAACTGACCAGATCGGAAACCAGACGGCCGTTCTTGTCCAGTTCGGCGTTGGCCTGGGCGATCGTGTAACGCCCCTCTTCCATCGCCGAGAGGTAAACGACATCATTGGTCACCTTGGCATTGTCGACCTTGCGATACGGGCTTTCGATGAAGCCGTACTGGTTGACGCGGGCGAAGGTGGCGAGACTGTTGATCAGGCCGATGTTCGGCCCTTCCGGCGTCTCAATGGGACAGATGCGGCCATAATGGGTGGTGTGCACGTCGCGCACCTCGAAGCCCGCACGTTCCCGCGTAAGACCGCCCGGCCCGAGCGCCGAAAGGCGGCGCTTGTGGGTGATCTCGGAGAGCGGGTTCGTCTGATCCATGAACTGGCTGAGCTGCGAGCTGCCAAAGAATTCACGCACAGCCGCCGCCGCCGGTTTGGCGTTGATCAGGTCATGCGGCATCACGGTGTCGATATCGACCGAGCTCATCCGCTCGCGAATCGCCCGCTCCATACGCAGCAGGCCAATGCGATACTGGTTCTCCATCAGTTCGCCGACGGAGCGAACGCGACGATTACCCAGATGATCGATGTCATCGATTTCGCCACGCCCGTCCTTGAGATCCAGAAGGACGCGGACGACACCAAGGACGTCTTCGCGACGAAGGGTGCGCATGGTGTCGGGAACGCCTTCGAACCCGAGACGCATGTTCATCTTGACCCGGCCAACGGCGGAGAGGTCATAACGCTCTGAATCGAAGAACAGCCCGTTGAAAAGGGCTTCCGCCGTTTCCAGGGTCGGCGGCTCACCGGGTCGCATGACGCGATAGATGTCGATCAACGCCTCTTCGCGCGACGAGTTCTTGTCGACGGCGAGTGTGTTGCGCAGATACGGACCAACGGAGACATGGTCGATAGCGAGGGTAACGATCTCGGTCACGCCCGCCTTCTCGATTTCTTCCAGTTGTTCGACCGTAAGTTCGGCGCCGACTTCGGCGAAGATTTCACCAGTCTTTTCGTTGACCATGTCTTCGGCAACATAACGACCGACCAGATCCTCGGCGGGAATCAGGACATCCTTGAGGCCATCATCCGACAGCTTGCGGGCCAGACGCGGGGTCATCTTGGTGCCCGTTTCGGCCACGGTCTTGCCGGTCTTCGCATCAACCAGATCAGAAACCAGCTTCACACCACGCATGCCTTCAGCATTGAAAGGCGTCTGCCAACCCTTCTTGCCGCGGGTGAAAACCACCTTGTCGTAGTAGTAGTTGAGGATCTCCTCGGGCGACATGCCGACCACTTCCGTGGGATCGATGGTCTTGCCGGCTTCCTTGCGCTTGGCGCGCAGGGCCGCCGTCTTTTCGTTGTCGAGGGCGAGAAGAAGCGTCGTCACCGGCAACTTGCGGCGACGATCGATACGTACATAGGCGAGATCCTTCGCATCGAACTCGAAGTCCAGCCACGAACCGCGGTAGGGAATGATCCGCGCAGCGAACAGATATTTGCCCGACGAATGGGTCTTGCCCTTGTCGTGATCGAAGAACACGCCCGGCGAACGGTGCATCTGCGAAACGATGACGCGTTCCGTGCCGTTGACGATGAAGGTGCCGTTCTCCGTCATCAGGGGCATGTCGCCCATGAAGACGTCCTGCTCCTTGATGTCGCGCACCGACCGTGAACCGGTCTCTTCGTCAACATCCCAAACCACAAGACGCAGGGTCACCCGCAGCGGGGCGGCATAGGTCATGCCGCGCTGCTGGCATTCTTCCACGTCGTACTTGGGCGGCTCGAATTCGTAGTTGACGAACTCCAGAGTGCCGCGCTCAGAGAAATCCTGAATCGGAAAAACCGATTTGAAAACTTCCTGGAGACCGCTTTCCGTACGATTCTCGATCGCCACGGTGCGTTGCAGGAACTGTTCGTATGAACTCTTTTGAACCTCAATCAGGTTCGGCATTTCGGTCGCGGCGGGAATGCGACCAAAACTTCTGCGGATACGCTTACGCCCGGTGAAGGAGCTAGCCATGCCTTTTCCTCGCATTACGGTACCTAGTTACCCGGACTCCGCCCCGTCACATAAGGACGGTAAACGAAATACGGAAGCTCGGTGACCACCCGGAACACCGCGTCCGGGCGACGGATCATGGCTCCCCATGGAACCAGATCGGAATGTCCACGTTTCCGGCCGCGGCATGGCCAATGCGGGTGGACATCTAACAAACCGAAACGGGGTCACGAGGCCATCAAGGCGCCCGGAACCCGGTAACGGCGAACAGGTCGGCGCCGCTGCCCCCGGAGGGGAGCAGCGGCATCGGGCCTGATTACTTCAACTCGACAGTGGCGCCAGCCTCTTCGAGCTTCTTCTTGATTTCCTCGGCCTCGGCCTTGGAAGCGCCTTCCTTGACGGGCTGCGGAGCACCCTCGACAAGATCCTTGGCTTCTTTCAGGCCAAGGCCGGTGATGGCGCGGACTTCCTTGATGACGTTGATCTTCTTTTCGCCAGCGGCGGCCAGAATAACGTCGAAGTCGGTCTTCTCTTCTTCGGCGGCGGCAGCTGCCGGAGCGCCGGCGGCGGCAACGGCCACCGGAGCGGCGGCGGAAACGCCCCACTTTTCTTCAAGCATCTTGGCCAGTTCGGCCGCTTCCATGACGGTCAGCGCCGACAGGTCTTCTGCGATTTTCTCGATGTTAGCCATTGTTATAATAACTCCTAAGGCTTGAACTGTTTCCGATGAAGGCCCTACGCGGCCTCACCCTTTTGTGAATAGGCACTGATAACGCGAGCCAACTGGCCGGCGGGAGCCTGGACGACTCCGGCGACCTTGGTAGCGGGGGCCTGGATAAGACCGACAAGCTTGCCGCGCAGTTCGTCGAGCGACGGCAGTGTGGCAAGCGCCTTCACACCGTCGACATCGAGCATCTGCTCGCCAAGAGCGCCGCCAATAATGACAAACTTGTCATTCGTTTTGGCAAACGCCACCGCTACCTTCGCGGCAGCCACCGGATCTTCCGAATAGGCAATCGCCGTCGGTCCGGTGAACATGTCGCTCAGGCTCTGAAACTTCGTGCCTTCAAGGGCGAGACGTGTAAGCCGGTTCTTGGTCACTTTGAGGCCCGCGTTCTCTTCCCGAAGCTTGTCACGAAGTCCGGTCATCTCGGTAACCGTCAACCCGGTGTAATGGGTGACGACAACCAGGCCCGTACCTTCGAACAACCCCTTGAGGGAAGCGACCAGGTCCTTTTTTTGTGTCCGATCCACGGATCGTCTCTCCACTTTCTTGCCCCGTGCCGTCGCCGAAACGACGAACGCGGAGCCGTTGGACACCAGACCCTCCGGAAACCCGGAAGGTCCGCTCTCCTGTCCCAGTGTGGTTCAAGCCCTTCATGTGCCCAGCCGTTCAAGGCGTGGGCGAAAATGCTTGCTCACTCTGTCTGTGCAGGCGGGAGCCTCCCATTAGACCCCCGGATCCATCTTGTGGAACCGGCGGCACCTACAGTCTCGGACAGGTCGGGAACGAACCGCATTAAGCGGCGCGTCCCCTGGCCTTCACGGGCCTGGGCCCGTGTCTGCGTCTTTGGTCCCCAGCAGGCCTGAAATCAGGCGCCAACGCTGGAAACGTTAAGCTTCAGGCCGGGGCCCATTGTCGAGCTCAGCGAAATCTTCTTGACGAAGGTCCCCTTGGCGCCCGACGGCTTGGCCTTGTTGATCGCATCGAGAAACGCGGAAACGTTCTCTTGCAAATTCTTCTCGGAGAAGCTCGCCTTGCCGATACCGGCGTGGACAATGCCCGCCTTCTCGACCCGGAACTCGATCTGGCCGCCCTTCGCCGCTTTCACCGCTTCCGCGATGTTCGGCGTGACGGTGCCCAGTTTCGGGTTGGGCATCAGGCCACGGGGGCCGAGAACCTTACCGAGGCGGCCAACAACAGCCATCATGTCCGGGGTGGCGATGCAGCGATCAAAATCGACCTCGCCCTTCTGAATCTTTTCCGCCAGATCATCGGCGCCAACAAGATCGGCGCCCGCGTCCTGGGCTTCCTTCGCCTTGTCCGCCTTGGCGAACACAGCGACGCGAACCGACTTGCCGGTGCCATGCGGCAGGGACACCATTCCACGGACCATCTGGTCGGCGTGGCGCGGATCAACCCCGAGGTTGATCGAAATCTCGACGGTTTCGTCGAACTTGGCCTTGGCGTTCTGCTTGACCAGCTTAACGGCCTCAACGAGATCGTAATCGACAGTGCGATCCACGGTCTCCATGGCGGCCTTCATGCGCTTTCCGTTCATTGTCATGGCCTTACTCCACCACTTCCACGCCCATGGAGCGCGCCGAGCCGATAATCATCTGGCAGGCGGCATCCGTGTCATGCGCATTGAGGTCGGCTTTCTTGGCTTCCGCGATTTCGCGGACCTGCGCCATGGTCACCTTGCCGATCGTTTCACGCCCCGGATTGGTCGCACCCTTGGGCAGTTTCGCGGCCTTCTTCAGAAAGAAGCTGGCGGGCGGCGTTTTTGTGACGAACGAAAAGCTGCGATCCCCATAGGCCGTAATCACGACCGGGATCGGCATGCCCTGTTCCATACCCTGCGTCTTGGCGTTGAACGCCTTGCAGAATTCCATGATATTCAGACCGGCCTGGCCGAGCGCCGGGCCGACGGGCGGAGAGGGATTGGCCGCCCCCGCCGGGATTTGCAGCTTGATAAAGCCTGCGATCTTCTTCGCCATTTCATATCCTCACAATGTGATCAGTGAGTGCGCGGTGCGGTCATGGCTGACCTCCCGCGCGCAACATCCGCCGGACCATCCGGCGGACCAACACATCAGGCCTTTTCG
The DNA here is from genome assembly GCA_026193355.1 of Rhodospirillales bacterium. Classification (GTDB taxonomy): domain Bacteria; phylum Pseudomonadota; class Alphaproteobacteria; order Rhodospirillales; family JAPHTL01; genus JAPHTL01. The sequence goes on along the minus strand of JAPHTL010000196.1, from coordinate 1,147 downwards.
ACCTGGGTGTATTCCAGTTCAACCGGCGTCGAGCGTCCGAAAATGGACACAGACACCTTCAGGCGCGAGCGCTCCTCATCGACATCCTCGACCACGCCGTTAAACGAGGTGAAGGGTCCGTCGCATACGCGAACCTGCTCGCCGATCTCGAAGATGATGGAAGGCTTCGGCCGCTCCACACCTTCCTGAACCTGCTTGATGATCCGCTCGGCCTCGGCATTGGTGATCGGCGACGGACGGCCGCTGCCGCCCAGAAAACCGGTCACCTTTGGCGTATTCTTCACCAGGTGCCATGACTCGTCGGTCATATCCATCTTCACCAGCACATAGCCGGGGAAGAACTTGCGTTCCGCATTGACCTTTGACCCGCGGCGCATCTCGACCACCTCTTCGGTGGGAACCAGCACCTGCTCGATCAGGTTGTCCATGCCCTTCTGCCGGGCCTGCTCCTCGATGGACTGCGCCACCTTTTTTTCGAAGCCGGAGTAGACATGGATCACGTACCAACGGGATGCCATCGCTATCAGCCTCCAATCCCGAAGATCAGGCGTACGCCCCACGCCATCGCCTGATCGACAAGGAAAAAGAAAATTGCAGCAAGAATCACCATCACAAACACCATGCCGGTGGTGATGGCGGTTTCCTTGCGGGTCGGCCAAGTCACCTTGGACGCTTCCTGCCGAACCTGACGAATAAATTGTCCCGGACTTGTTTTGCCCATGTTCCTCTGTTCGACCCAGTCAACCTAGTTTCAATACACGGAATGGCGCAAACGCCGTACCGCAACGAAAGCATTCCGGCACAGCCGGAAGAAAATGGCAGGGGCAGCAGGGATCGAACCCGCGACCTACGGTTTTGGAGACCGTCGCTCTACCAGCTGAGCTATACCCCTACGGCCGTAATTCCAAGCCACCTTCGAAAAACGTCATCCAGTCGACGCGTATCTTCAGCAACCGCTTCGGAAACGCGCGGGCAGGACAGGTCAAAAACCCGTCCTGCCGAACAACGCGGAACCCTCAAGCTCCTCTTTCGAGGCGCTTACTCGGTAATTTTGGCGACGACGCCTGCGCCGACGGTACGACCGCCTTCGCGGATCGCGAAACGAAGACCTTCGTCCATCGCGATCGGCGTAATCAACTCGACTTCC
>JAPHTL010000322.1 GCA_026193355.1 Rhodospirillales bacterium | reverse complement strand
TTTGAAAAATTGGTGTATTTCGGAAAACGGACGCCGATACGCTGCAACGTTTGGGAACAGGCCGTAGCATCATCACCAATAATCTCGTCGATCTGGGAAAGGCCGTTCAACAGGTCGCGGGAAGAATCAATAAGGTTCAGGAATTGTTCCGCCACCCGGTCGGCACTAACCATGAGGCGTTCTGATTCCCGGGCAAGGCGACGCCCCTTTTCCGCCGTTGCCTGATACCAATAATAGGCCATCAGTGGCGCAATGATGATTACAATAAGGGCGGCGATACGGGATCCCGTCCGCTGGTAAAACACCAACGGTCTACTCATTCCCCCTCCAGTAAGACGGCACCGAAGATATCATCCTTCTTCCGCTCTCCCCGTCTCCCGTTCAGCATATCCCCGTATTTACTTTCTTAAAAGCTTCTAAGGCCAACTGTCGGCGGATTAGTATCACGCGGTCAGAAAGACGATGTGGTTATGAAAAACTGTAACAGAGTGCGATCACACCCAAGGAATCCATGATGCTGTCCTACCAGCACGCCTATCATGCCGGAAACGCCGCCGACGTCCACAAGCACACCATTCTGGCGCAGCTTCTCGCCCGGCTGACCGAAAAGGCCAAACCGCTGACGTACATGGAAACCCATGCGGGGCGCGGGATCTATGACCTTTCCAATACAGAAGCCGAAAAAACCGGTGAGGCAAGAAACGGTATTGTCCGCCTTCTGGAACGCAACGGCCTTGCCGATGGGCACCCATACCTGCGGGCCATCGAAATCACCCGCAGGGGATTCGGCCCAACGTCCTATCCGGGATCCCCCATGATCGCCCGGACGCTGCTGCGTCCCGACGATCAGATACACCTGATGGAACTGCACCCGCAGGAACATGCCGCGCTTAAACGCGTATTACGCGCCCCCAATGTGCATATCCATCGCCGTGACGGCTACGAGGGCGTCCTTGCCATCGCCCCCCCCACACCACGGCGTGGCATGGTCCTGATAGACCCCAGTTACGAAATCAAGGACGAATATGAAGACGTTGCGGCCTTCCTGCCCCGCCTTCACCGGAAATGGGCGGAAGCCGTGATCATGCTGTGGTACCCGATTCTTCCGGCCTGTCGCCACGAAACCATGGCCGCCACCATCGAAAGGGCCGGGCTGAAAGGTTTCCTGCGGCATGAAATACGATTTGCGGAAACGACATCGGAACGCGGGATACAGGGCAGCGGCCTGATTTTCGCCAATCTGCCGCACGGATTTGACAGCGTGACCAGGGCTTACGCGTGGCCCTGATGCGCAAGACCCAACCGGAGATGGCTCTAGAAGAGAAACGGCCTCAGTTGGCGCGCCATGCCTTTGCCAGCTCCCCTGCCCTGGCGATATCCCCATCCGTCATACCGCCACGAACCGAGTCCAGAATCGCGTCGGAAACGTCCAGGCCCCGGTCACCGGTTGCGGCAATGGTTAACCACATCAAGGCCTGCACCCTGTCCTGTGCGACGCCCGCACCGCGCGCCAGAAGCAGGGCCAGGTTACGCTGGGCTGCCTTCCAGTCGGCCTGCGCCGCCTTCTCGTACCATGCAGTGGCCTTTGCCAGATCCTTTTCGACACCGGCGCCGGTTTCATACAGCAGGGCAAGATTGTATTGCGCTTCTGGCAGGCCACCTTCGGCCGCCTGGGCAAACCATATGGCAGCCTGCGCCAGATCGCGGGGAACACCCTTTCCTTCAGCGTACAGCTGCCCAAGCCGGAAAGAGGCCGCCGTCCAGTGGCCTTCCGCAGACTTGCGATACCAGCGGGCCGCCAGGGCCAGATCCGGTGAACCTCTTACACCGCGCTCATATTGCATGCCGAGAAAATATTGCGCCTTGGCGTCACCCGCCCTGGCCGCGCGTTCGTACCAGCCGAACGCATAGTCATAAGAGCCCGTTGGCGCGGCCTCATCCGCCACTGCCGGGAAAGCCGCCAGAAGCATCAATGCAAACAGAGCCGAAGTCGCGGTGGATCGCATCTTTTCCCCCCCTTGTTCGTCCCTGCCGATTCTAGCGGACAAAACCGCAGGACACCACCGGCACGGTAAAGCCTCGCTCAGGCGTTGACGTCCACCACCATCCGGCCGCGCACCTGACCCTTGAGGATATCGCCACCGACTTTCGGCACGCCGGAAAGCGGAACAACACCGGTCATGGCGTCCAGCTTGTCCATCGGCAATTCCCGCGACAGGCGATCCCAGGCGACAACGCGGCGCGCTTTCGGACAAGTCGCCGAATCGATCCCAAGAAGATTGACGCCGCGAATAACGAAGGGGATCACGGTCGTGGTGAATTGCGGCCCCCCGGCCAACCCGACCGAGGCGCAACTGGCCCAATAGCTCAGGCCGGTCAAAACCGTGCTGAGCGTCGTACCGCCCACGTTATCGATGGCGCCGGACCAGCGTTCCGATCCAATCGGTCCTTTGGGCGGCGTTTCCAGTTCGGCGCGGTCAACAATGGTCGTCGCGCCCAGGTCTCGCAGGTAGCCATGGGTGTCGGCGCGCCCGGTGGATGCGGCGACCCGGTAACCGAGGTTGCCGAGAATCGCCACGGCGACGCTGCCCACGCCGCCGGCCGCGCCGGTAACCAGAACCTCGCCTTCGGCTTCCGGCGTCAGCCCGTGATCTTCCAGCGCCATGACCGCCAGCATCGCGGTATACCCCGCCGTACCGATCGCCATGGCCCGCTTTGTGCTGATGGCATCCGGCAACTTGACCAGCCAGTCGGCATTGACCCGCGCCTTCTGGGAATATCCACCCCAGTGGACCTCGCCGACCCGCCACCCGTTAAGGACAACACGGTCGCCCGGCTTGTAGTCCGGCGAATCGGAAGCCTCGACGACACCCGCAAAATCGACACCGGGAATATGGGGATAGTTGCGAACCAGCCGCCCAAGACCGTTCAGCACCATGCCGTCTTTGTAATTGACCGTTGAATATTCGACGGCGACGGTGACGTTTCCTTCCGGCAGGTCGCCAAGGGTCATGGTCTTGAATGACGATGTGACCTTGCCTTCCGCTTCATCAAGGACGATGGCGTTGAAACTGTCGTTCTGGCTCATGGTTGTCTTTCCTTCGCAAATTGGTGTCGTGCGCCCTTTATTTGACACCCCGTAGGTTGGAGGTCAACGCCTGAGCGGCACTTTTGATATGTTCACAGGGCTTCAAGGAAGCGGACCGCAGTTCCCTGTGGATCGCCGATTGCCTGCCCGTCATGCATCACAATATTGCCCCGCACGATCGTAGTGGTCGGCCAGCCCGTGACCTCCATCCCGTCATACGGCGTCCACCCGCAACGGCTGGCGATCCACTGATCGGTTATGGTCCGGCGCGCCTTGAGGTCGACGATTGTGATATCCGCATCGTACCCAAGGGCAAGGCGTCCCTTGCCAACAATTCCGAACACACGGGCGGGGCCAGCGCTTGTCAGGTCGATGAATCGCTCAAGGGACAGGCGGCCCGCATTGACGTGATCCAGCATGATCGGGACAAGGGTCTGAACACCTGTCATTCCCGACGGGCTTTGGGGATAGGGTTTCGCCTTTTCCTCCAGCGTATGGGGGGCATGATCGGATCCGATGCAATCGACGAGCCCCTGCCCGATCGCGCGCCACAGCGCCTCGCGGTGGCGGCCTTCGCGAATTGGCGGATTCATCTGGGCGCGTGTGCCCAGCCGCTCATAGGCTTCCGGCGCCGACAACGTCAGGTGTTGCGGCAGAACCTCCACCGTCGCGATATCGCGATATTCCGGCAGCAGGGCCATTTCTTCTTCGGTGGTGACATGCAGGATATGGACACGCCTGTTGACGCCACGGGCAAGCTTGAGAATCCGCCGGGTCGCGCGCAAGGCGGTTTCAACGTCGCGCCATTCGGCATGCATTGCGACAGGCGCGCCGCCCTCGACGAGGGAGAACCGCTCATTCAGGCGGTCCTCGTCCTCGCAATGGATGCAAACGCGCCGCGAACCACTGGCCAGAACCCGGCCAAGCGTGGCGTCATCGGGCACCAGCAGGGACCCCGTGGAACTTCCCATGAAAATCTTGACCCCGGCTGCGCCGGGCAGGCGCTCAAGCTCTCCCAGTTTTTCGGCGTTCTCGCGGGAGGCCCCGACAAAAAAGGCGATGTCGCACCAGACGCGATCCTTTGCCCTGCGGCACTTGTCGGCCAGAGCGGGCGCATCCGTGGTGCCCGGTTTCGTATTGGGCATCTCCAGAACCGCGGTGACCCCGCCAAGAACCGCGCCGAGGGTTCCCGTTGCAAGGTCTTCCTTGTGTTCAAGACCGGGCTCCCTCAGATGAACCTGGGGATCAATGACCCCCGGAAGGACATGCAGGCCCTTTGCATCGAGAACTTCCGGGGCGCTTGCCGCGCCGAGATCGCCGATCGCAGCGATCTTGCCGTTACGCACACCGACATCGCCCTGCGCAATACCGTTGGGGGTCGCGCAGGTTCCGCCCCTGATGATCAGGTCGAAGGTTTCAGACATCAACACATCCTTTGAAAGCGCCAGTCGCAACCAGCCTATTTTGCTTCTTCCTTATCGGAATTTGGCGCGCCCTCGTCCTCGCCCTCGATACCGTCTCCGGCATCGTCGCCAACTTCCGGGATTTCCAGATCCATGTCATCATCGACATCAACAACGACATCATCGGCGATAACGGAATCGTCAATCGCGTCGGACGCTGCGTTTACCGAATCATCAGCAGGCGTTTCCGTTTCCTTCGGGTTTTCTCCCAACGCTTCCACCATCGCCGCCTTCAGCGCCTCCATTTCCGGAGAGGCGGCCTCTTCCGGCCCTGCTTCAGGCATGGGTTCGGGCGCAGTTTCGGGTTCGGTTGCAGGCTCAGGCTCGGGCTCGGGCTCAACCGGCATTTCCATCGCCTCTTCAGGCGCAGCCTCTTCGGACGCCTCTTCGGACACCTCGTCGCTTCCCTCTTCCGCCAGTGCCATGTCCTCTTCGGGCACTGCCGGAAGTTCTTCAGCAACTTCATCAAAGCCAGACGGTTCGCCTTCCACCCCTTCTTCGGGGATAGCGACATCAGGTTCCTCTTCAAGCGGCGTCGACGCCTGATCCGTCAGTTCCTCGCCCTCGCTTGCCTGCATTTCCTCTTCCTGGGCAGGTTCATCCTCTGCAACGACCTCTTCCGGCATCTTCTCGAAAAGAGCATCGTCGATGCTTTCGCCTTCGTCCTCCAACGCCCCGACATCGCCAGTTGAATGACCCTCCGCCATTGCCGCATCCAGCATCAGGCCTGCTTCGCCCGCCTGCGGCTCTTCGGTCTGCGCCTCTTCGGTCTGCGGCGCAGCCACATCTCCGCTTTCGAGGAACGCGAGGAATGCCGCCTCTTCGTTCATCACATGGTTGACAAGCCAGTCCTCAAGAACGCCCGACACCTCTTCAATACTGACCGTGGAAGGGTCTTCCTGATACCGGCCGAAAACCCCCATCAACTGATCGAGAAATGCCTGATGTTGTTCGACATGGGTGGGCAGTTCGGGGAAACCCGCCTGCTCCATCACCGCTTCCTCTTCGGGGAAATGAACCTCCGCATATTCGATAAGGCCCGTAAGAACCGCGCCGACGGCCTGCACAGGGTCTCCGCTCTCCGCACCATCGCGCAACTGCCCGGCGAACGCAAAAAGCCGGTCCTGCTCCGCCCTGAAATCATGGGCCGGCCCGCCTTCATCGGCAACAGGGGCTTCCGCCTCAGCCGCCTCGAAGCCCGGGGCTTCTTCTTCCCCTGCCGGCTCCAACGCCTCTTCCGGCTGGAATTCCTCCGCCGGGCCAGTTTCCTCCGCCAAATCGGGTTCTTCCGGCGGTTCAGGACTCAACCCGTCCCTTCCTTGCATGGCGACCTGAAACATCAGGTCTTCTTCCTCGACATCAGGATCCCCGGCATCGAAGTCAAACATGTCCACAGACGCCGCCGCCGCAGAGGCCGCTTCCGCATTTTCCAGAACATAGGACTTGTAGGCCATGTCCTCGCGCAGGATGTGGTCGTTAAGCCAGTTCTGGAGGAATGTCTTCAGGTCATTCAGATCAACGGAAGACGGCGCGACCAGGTATTGCTCAAGATGATGCTGGGCGGCGGTCTTCAATTCCTCATGATGGCCGCGATGCTCTTCCAGCGCGGGATACCCAACGGCTTCCTGGACCTTCTCCTCGCGGCGGAAATGGAAATCAGTGTAGTCGATCAGGGCGGAAAGGACGTTGCCGACAACCGAAACCGCTTCCTCGTCGACCCGGTCGGGATCAATCTGGTTGATAAGGTCGATCAACGTGCGGTGATCCTGATCCATCGCCTCCAGGCCGACGCTCATGGAATCATCCCACAGGATCTGGCCGCTTTCGCTCAAAACAGGTGCCTGGGGAAAATCATCAGGATCGTCCATGCTTTCGCCGGAAAGATCCTGTTCTGTCGCGATCGCCGGCTCTTCCTCGTTTAGCCATTCCGGCGCATCAAAGGTGTCTTCGCCAACCTCCTCTTCATCCGGGAAGTCGACAGACACGCCTTCGGAAAATGACGGCGAATCCTCAACCGGTTGGGCGCCAGCGGCGCCCTGCGGCACAAGCCACCACTCCTGATAATGAAAGACATCGTTCTCGCGCTCGAACCCCGAGACGCTTACGCCGTTGGGATGAAGGCTTATGGCGCTGTTGTGGAGGGGTCGCGCGGCGGGAACACCTTCCGACAACCATGCGAATGTTATCTGGTTGTGAGTCTCGAAATAGGCGTTACTGACCTCTCGCGCACCGGAAAGGGCCTTTCCTTCCTCACGTTGGATGTGGAGAGTAAAACGTAGCTGCGCCATCCGTAGACCCCTATCCCGTCTCCGCCGATACGATTATGCCGTCCTGCGCCTATACGTTATTGGATTAAAGGGATGTGCGCCAAGACAAAACCCCGTCATTGCGTCAGACAGGCCGATCAAACAGCGGCGGAGAGCGTCTCAAAGGCGTCACCTTCCGGCAATCGCCCGAGAATGTGTCGCCGATGCCATAACGCATAGAATAGTAGGGTCCAGGCGGCGAATCCGGCCCTGCGCATGTCGCCACGCCCTTCGGCAAGGGTCGCAAACAACGCAAGGACGGCGTCGGGGGCGCAGATTTCCGAGATTCCCGGCATCCCCGCGACCATTGGCCCAAGACGTGCGCCTTGCGCCGCAATCCATTCCTCGACCGGGACGGTAAATCCCTTCTTGCGCGCGAATGGTCCCGAATCCGCCACACGCAGAGCCAGCCAGCGCCGCAAGATCCATTTGCCCAGCCCATCCCTGACCTTCAGCCGATCGGGCAAACGAAAAGCCGCCTCGGCAACGACGGGATCAAGGAAGGGAACGCGACCCTCCATGCCATGCGCCATAAGGCACCGGTCCAGCTTGGTCAGGAGGTCGTTGGGCAGCCAGTCGGCGCAATCGACCGCCTGCGCCGCTTGCAGACGACTGCGGCCCGTTCCCTTCTGCGCGGCTTCCGCCGCCGCTATTCCGCCACGCCAGCCAGCCTGATCGTCGCGCAGGACACCAAGCCCGTCGAAGGTGCCGCGCCGCCGCATTGGTCGCCCGCCCAGAAGACGGGGCCGCATGGCGCTTCTATACCGCCCATATCCGCCGAACAACTCGTCGCCGCCCTCACCTGACAAGATCACCTTGAGTTCAGTTGACGCCACCTCGGCCAACCGGAACGTTGGCAGGGTTGCGTAATCAGCGGCTGGATCGTCCATGGCGGCGGCGACACGTGGCAGAAGCGCCCAGAAATCATCCTCGGTGAAGGAGATTTCCTCATGCTCTGCGCCGAGGGAACGCGCGACCGACCTGGCCTGTGCGCGTTCATCGTGGACACCCGCCCCCGGAAAGCCAATCGTGAAGGCCCGCACCGGCCTTTCGTTCAATTCGGCCATCATCGAAAGAACGGCCGTGGAATCGATGCCGCCGGAAAGAAACATGCCGTAAGGCACATCGGATCGCTGGTGCATGTCTACACTGTCGCGCAGGGCCGTTTCCAGACGATCAAGAGCGTCGTCCTCCGACAATTGTTCGGGACCGCCGTCCGGCAAGGCCTTGATGCGATGCCGGCGTATGATCCGCCCACCCTTGACGATCAGGGTTTCTCCCGGCAGCACCCGCTCGATCCCCTCAAAGATCGTTTCCCGTCCGGTGGTGAACTGAAGCTGAAGAAGCTGCCCCCGCACCGCCGGTCGTACGGCGGGCGGAACAAGGCCGGATGCGTTGATCGCCTGGGGTTCCGAAGCGAACAGCAAACCGCGTGACGTTTCCGCATAATAAAGGGGTTTTATCCCAAAGGGATCGCGGGCCAGCAGCAGAATGTCCTGTTTCGGATCGTGAAGCGCCAGCGCATACATGCCGCGCAGACGATTGACGAAAGATGCCCCCTCGCGTCGATAGAGGGCCAGAGGCGGTTCGCAGTCCGAGCGAGTGGCGAAGGCCTCATCCGAAAGCGACGCACGCAATTCCACGTGGTTATAGATCTCGCCGTTGGCGACGAGGGCAGCACCGTTTGGATCGCGGAGGGGTTGATCGCCCGTTTCCAGATCGATGATGGCCAGACGATTATGGGCAAACCCGACATCCGAAGCGAAATGCCGCCCTTCACCGTCGGGCCCGCGATGGGCCAAAGACCGGGCCATGGCATCAATGGCCGCCGCCGCAGGGGGCGTCCCATCGAGTGTCATGATCCCGGCGATGCCGCACATCAGTCCTGCGCCTTGCCTCCCGTAATTTTTTCGAAAAACGCCAGATAGGCGGAGACCACCTTCTCTTCCGTGAACCGGTCCTGATAGGTCTCATACCCACGACGCGCCATAAGGGCCGCATCATTGGGGTTGGCGATCAACCATTGTATCGCCGCAGCAAGAGCCCCGTCATCGTCCACCGGCGTCAGGAAACCATTGTCGCCATGATCGATCAGCGTGCCAGGCCCCAGGGAATCGGCGGCGACGACGGGTATACCCTGCGCCCAGCCTTCAATCACCACGTTGCCCAGCGGTTCGTGGCGCGAAGGGCAAACAAAAACATCCGCCGCAGCGAAAAGGGCAGCCGTATCGTCCCGCCATCCAAGGAAACGAACACGGGGTTTGATCCCAAGCTTTTCGGCCTGGGCTTCCAGAGCCCCACGCAGGGGCCCGTCCCCCGCCAGCCACAGATAAACATCGGGAAGCCGCGCGACGGCCTTCAGCAAAACATCGAAGGCCTTGTTTTCGTGCAATCGCCCAAGCCCGAGGATCAGCTTCGCGCTCTTTGGCGTATAATAGGCCTTTCGGGGAAGCGGGTCCGCCCGCTCGGCGCTAACGAAGTTCGGAAGGTAGTGGGCGCGTTCCTTCGGCCATCCCTCACGCACCAGATAATCAACGATGTCCTCGGTGTTGCCGATCAGATGGTCGCAGCGGCGATAGTATTTGAGGTCGTAATACCCCCCCAGCCGCGCGACATGAACGAAATCGCCCTTTGGACACATTTTCGTCGCCCGGTTCATCCAGGTCATGACCACATCGGGTTTGAACGAGTTGATCTCCCGCTTCATCTTCAGCGGTGTCATGAAATCAAGCCCGCCACCGAAGCGGAGTTGCACAGGGTCGATCCCCCCCTGTTTCAGGAACGCCGCGCGCGCCGGATTTTCCCGGATCAGGACGCGTTGCTCTAACGCTGTCCTGTTGAGGGCGACGGCCAGTCGTGCGAAAAACGCCTCGGCGCCGCCGTATTCGGCGCCTGCCATGGCCTGAAGATCGCGCATCAGTCGATCAACCTTTCAAAGGCGGCGGCGGCATCCGGCCAGCCCCACACCCGCTGTTTTTCAAGCGCCGCCCGGTGGCGGCTCATCCATAATCCCTCATCCGACAAAAGCGCGACAGAAGCGGCTGCAAAATCGGCATCGTTATCGACGACCGAGCCGGTTACACCGTCCATGACACGCTCGCCCGCCGAGCCGATGTTCTGCACGACACAGGGAACACCCATCGCCTGGGCCTCGCCCAGCGCCAGACAGAATGTTTCGTTTATGTCACTGCGGTAAAGCATCACACGCGCGGACCGAAGCTCGTCCACCAGGCTTTCCTTTGGCACCGGACCACGCAGAACCACGCCATAATCCGCCATTGCCGCCGCCCGATCGAGAACCGCTTTCATCGCCGCCGCCTTGTCATCGCCAACCGACCCGTAGGTCTGTGGTCCCGAGAAGACATGAAGCTCCGAATCCGGCGCCTGCGGCCTGATCGCCTTCTCCCATATATCAAGCAGCCAGTCGAGGCCTCGCAAGGGGTTTGAGGTAAAAATCGCTCGCGGCGCAGGAAGGGTTGTCGCAGGGGGGGCTTTGCGGAACAAATCTGGAATGCCATAGGGGATAATCGCACGGCCACCATCCGGCACCCATCCGGGGCATGTGGTCGCGTGATACTCGCCGATGAAGACGATCACCGGCCGCACCCGCCATAGCTTCGACAAATAACGCCACTTCAGCAGATAGCGCGCCGGATTGTGGATCCAGAAGGCCGTGCGCCGCGCGCCGGGCATCAGGTTAAGGAGTCTGTCACCCCGATTGGCGATGTAGAGGTCCGCCTTGTCAGGCAGCCCACCGGCCAGAGGGGCCCAGTCCACGCCTTCATGGTGTATGGGTTTTTCACACATATTGCGGACCATGACCTCATGCCCACGCCGGGCCAGTTCCTCGGCCAGCGCGACAACCGAGGATTCCACCCCGCCCAAGGGGCGCTCGCGCAACGTCCGGCCATCGAAACGGATGCCGTCATCTGCAATAACGATGCGCGCCATCAGTTGTCCTCTAATCTGGCCTTGAGGTGCGACACCAGCGGATAGAGTCCGGCGAACAGGGCGATCAGAAAACCGTACCCCCCTTCCCTGTACCCCTTGCGCCGCACATAGCATTTGAAAAAACGGGTGAACAGGCGAAGCAGGTTGCGGGCGAAGGTTCCAACCTGCCCGCTGTCGCGCAGGTCCCGGGCCCTTTGCGTTGTGTAGTTGTCGAAACGACGGATCATCGCGGAAATGTTTTCATCCACATAATGGTCCAGACGGCTGGTGAGCATTTCCCCCTTGCGCCCCGACCACTGCAGGCTTGGGTGGACACGCTGATCGCCCCACCGTTTGGCGCCCTTGCGGAACAGGCCCGGATAGGCGGCCTTGCCGAACGAAGCGCCCCAGCCCCAGCGTACGAGGTGATCCCCGATATAGTTATCGACCAGGATTTCGTGCCAATCGGCCATCGTCGTGGCGATCACGTCGCGGATTTCACGCGCCAGCGCTTCGGGAACCCGTTCGTCAGCATCAACCTCCAAGATCCAGTCGCCCGAGCAGAAATCGATTCCCGCGTTACGCCTGTCCCCTTCGATATCCCATGCCCCTTCGAGAATGCGATCCGTAAAGCGTTCGGCAATGGCCTTCGTGCCATCTGTGCATTTATCGAGAACAACAACGATTTCATCGACAAAGGAAAGGCGATCAAGGCAATCCGCCAACTGCCCCTCTTCATTGTGCGCCACGACAAGGGCGGAGAGGGTTTTCTGCCTGCTCATCATGTTCCCGTCCCCCGCACCCGCGTCCAAAGGTCATGCGCGGCCTTCTCCGCCATGTCGACGCTCAGGCTGTCCATCAGGGTATCTGTCGCCCTGTGATCGAACAGGGACGAATCCTCACCGAAAATATCGTTGAACGGCACGGTGGTTTGCACAAAAGCGCCATTCTCGCCCCAGGGCGCGTAATGCTCCGTTCGACTGGGGCCAAACAGGCCAAGGGTCGGGATGCCGGACGCCGCCGCCATGTGCATCAACCCCGAATCGTTCCCCACGTAAAGGGCGCAACGCCGAAGGCAGGCGGTCACCGTCGGAAGGTCTATCCGACCCACAAGATCGACACGCTGCCCGGCAGGGATGGAATCGATTACCGCCTTCGCCGCAGATCGTTCACCCGGTCCGCCGAAGATGGCGACACGGGCGCCGGGAAGAATACCTTCCGCCGCCGTCAGTCGCGCGATCAATTCGATAAAATTCCCGGCGCGCCATTCCTTTCCCCGCCAGTTGGCGGTCGGCCCGATGGCCAGCACCGGCGGGCCGTCGGCGATCAGGGATTGCGCCAGTTCGTCATGCGCCGTCGCCGTCCACAGTCGCGGCGCAGGAGGTGGATCAAGATCCAGCAGGCGACCAAGGCGCACGACCCGATGTTCGCCGTTGTCTCCTCTGAGGACACGACGGCGCAGGGCAGGAAGAATATAGGCCATCGCAGAACCACGCAGGTCGACGATCAAGTCCCACCATTGTCCCACACAATCTTTCCAAAGCCTGAGCCAATGCCCGGCGCGCTTTTGTTTGCGCATCACCATTACACGCTCGACCCCCGGCATCGGCCCGAACAGGGGCGCGGCGGCAGGACCGCAGGCAACCGTTACGCGCGCGCCGGGATTTTGTTCGACCAGATGGGAAAGGATGCCCGTCGACAGCACCGCATCCCCGATCCGCGTATAGGTGATGAACAGAATTTTCATGGCCGTTACATTAACGCCATATCGTCTCGAAGTCCGCCGCCACGACATCCCAGCTTCGCGCCTTCTGCAATGTCAGGGCATCGCGGCGCATGCTGTTCCGCGCCCCTTCGTTGGTCAGCAGATGGACAGTGACGTTGGCGAAGGCGGTGTCGTCGGGCACCAGGAAGCCGGTCTGGCCATTTCGGACATGTTCCGCCGCCGACCCCTTCGTGCGGGCGACGGCAGGCAGCCCGCAAGCCTGCGATTCGGCAAGGGTCCAGCAAAACACCTCGGTTTCCGCCGTGGG
>JAPHTL010000100.1 GCA_026193355.1 Rhodospirillales bacterium | reverse complement strand
TCGATCACATCGCGCGTGGTGCCGGCGGTTTCCGATACAATGGCAGCCTCCCGGCGCGCCAGACGGTTAAGCAGGCTGGACTTACCGACATTCGGCGCGCCGATGATGGCCACATGAAAACCTTCGCGCAGACGCTCCCCGCGTCCGGCATCGTCAAGATGACTGGCAATCTCAGTGGTCAGGGCAGCGAGATCGGCCCTAACGCCCGCCTCGATCCCTTCGGGCAAATCCTCATCGGCAAAATCGATGGCCGCCTCAAAATGGCTGAGGGCGCGAACAAGTCCCGCACGCCACTTTTCATAAAGTTCGGCCAGCTCCCCCTCGGCCTGCCGCAGGGCCTGTCTGCGCTGTGTGGCGGTTTCGGCGGCCACCAGATCGGCCAGGCCCTCTGCCTGGGTCAGGTCCATCTTGCCGTTCTCAAAGGCGCGGCGCGTGAATTCACCGGGTTCTGCGGGCCGCATGCCGGGCAAGTGCCCCAGCGCATCGACGACACCGGCAATCACCGCCGGGCCGCCATGGACGTGTAATTCGGCGACATCTTCGCCTGTAAAACTGGCCGGGCCGGGAAACCACAGGACCAGGGCATCGTCCAGAACCTCGTCGGACACAGGATCGGTCAGGCGGGAGAGCGATGCGTAACGCGCCTTGGGTAAACGCCCGCACAGTCTCGACAACGCCTCCCCTGACGATGGCCCGGACAGACGAATGACGGCGACGCCGGAACATCCGGCCCCGCTGGCTACCGCAAAAATGGTGTCAGCCTGCACGGCCATACCCCGTCAATGCGTCGCCTCAACCCTTGCCGCTGTCGCCCGAAAAACTTTTCCAGAAGGCCTTTTGCAGTTGCTCGACGCCCTCAAAACCGCCCGGCATCCACATTTTCATCATGGTTTCGGGATCCATGGAGGACATCGCCGATTTCATGCGCCCCTCCATCTCCGCCATCATGGCTTTCTGAATCGGCTGAACGTCGGGCAGGCCAAGAAAGGTCCGCGCCTCTTCCGGTGTGCAATCGACGTCAATCTTGATCTTCATCCCGTCTTCTCCCGTCTGGGCATGGCCGCCGTGGTCTTGTGATAGATCACTCTGCGGCCATGGTTGTAAAAGGCGCTTCAGTCCCCAAGTTAGGTGAAGCCGCCTGTGCGCGCAACGCCGCCGCATGGAAATGAACAAACGGAGGGTTAAAGGCCTTGTCCCGCAACCGACTGAACGAGGAAACCAGCCCCTATCTGTTGCAGCACAAGGACAACCCGGTGCATTGGCGCGCCTGGGGCGACGAGGCGCTGGAAGAGGCAAGACAAAGCGGCCGCCCCATCTTGCTGTCTGTCGGCTACGCCGCCTGCCACTGGTGCCACGTGATGGCGCATGAGAGCTTCGAGGACGAAGCCACGGCCGCCCTGATGAACGATCTTTATATCAACATCAAGGTCGACCGCGAGGAACGCCCCGATCTCGACGCCATATACCAGTCCGCACTTGCGATGATGGGCGAACAGGGCGGCTGGCCACTGACCATGTTCCTGACCCCGGATGGGGAGCCTTTCTGGGGCGGCACCTACTTTCCGCCTGAAAGACGATACGGGCGCCCCGGCTTTCCCGAGGTTCTGAGCGGGATTGCCGAAAGCTACCGATCAAAACCGAAACAGGTACTGGAAAACGCCGCCACACTGCGCGCCGGACTGGTCAAGCTGGGCGCGCCGCCAAAGGGTATGGACGGCCAGGGCGCCATGTCGCTGGACAGGTTGACGCTTGTAGCGGAAAGATCGGTGGGGATCATCGACTTTGAAAATGGCGGCACGATGGGTGCGCCAAAGTTCCCGCAACCAGCCCTTTTTGAGTTTCTGTGGCGGGCCTGGCGCCGCACCGGCCAACGGAAATTCAAGGACGCCGTTCTTTCCACCCTTCGGGGCCTGTCAATGGGCGGCATCTATGACCATCTGGGCGGCGGGTTTGCGCGGTATTCGACCGACGACAGGTGGCTGGTCCCCCATTTTGAAAAGATGCTCTACGACAACGGCCTGCTGCTGGGCCTGTTCAGCCTTGTCTGGCGGGACACCCGCGACCCCCTTCTCGCCGCCCGGGTCCGCGAAACGGTGGACTGGGCGGTGCGGGAAATGTGGGTGACCGATCCCGAGTGCGGCGCGGACGGCGCATTCGCAGCGGCCCTCGATGCGGACAGCGAGGGCGTCGAAGGACAATTCTACGTATGGTCGGAACAAAACATCGACCGTGTCCTCGGCGCGGACGCCGCCCTGTTCAAAACCATCTACGACGTCTCCGAAGGCGGAAACTGGGAAGGGACGAACGTATTGAATCTGCTGCGCGTTCAGCCGTCCAGCTTCAATCCCGATGACCACGTCCTCTCCGAGGCGCGCAAACGATTGCTTGAAGATCGCGCCGGACGCATCCGCCCTGGCTGCGACGACAAGGTTCTGGCCGACTGGAACGGCTTGATGATCGAGGGACTGGCAAAGGCGGCCATGACGTTTGAGCGGAAAGACTGGTTGGACAAGGCCGAGTCCGCATTTCGTTTCATCGTGGCAAACCTCACCGTCGATGGACGCCTGCGGCATTCGTGGCGTGAAGGACGCGCCAGACATCCAGCCGTTCTGGACGACTACGCCAATATGGCCGCCGCTGCGCTTTCCCTTCACGCCGCGACGCAGAAGAAAGACTATCTGAAAAAGGCCGAGGAATGGGTGGCGGAACTGGGCGCATTTCATGGCGACCCGGAAGGCGATGGCTATTTCCTCGCCGCCTCCGACGTGCCTCATCTGATCGCCCGCACAAAACCGCTTACCGACAATGCCGTGCCCTCAGGCAACGCGACGGCGGTCTCGGTCCTTGCGCGCCTTTATCACCTGACCGGCAAGGACGAATACCGGGCGATGGCCGGGGGGATTGTTTCACATCTCGACAACACGGAACCGGGACGACTGTTGAACATGGCCGGCATGCTCGCCGCCTTCGAAACCCTCGCCGATCCCGTCCATGTGGCCATAATTGGTGATGCAAAAGATCCAAAGACAACGGCGATGATCCGGGCTGCGCATCTGCATCCCTCGCCCGGCGTGGTGCTTGTCCATATCGCATCGGGCGAAAGCCTGCCGGATCATCACCCGGCTTACGGGAAAACAATGGTCGATGGTAAACCGACCGCCTACGTCTGCCGTGGGACACGCTGCGGGTTGCCGGTGATGGCCCCCGAAGACCTGACGGCCGCCATCGATGCTTGAGCCGCGCATAGCCTCAAGGTAGTCTCGGCACATGTCACATATCAGCACCCATACGCCTTTTGGTGAACTCACCCTGTTCGAAGAGGATGGCGCGATCATCGCCATTGAATGGGGGCGCGCCCCCGATGGAAGGGAAACACCCCTTCTGAAAAAAGCGGTGCGGCAAATTGGCGAATACCTCGATGGTCGCCGCGATGCGTTCGATCTGCCCCTCAACCCGAACGGCACAGACTTTCAAAAAAAGGTCTGGAGCGCGCTCGGCAGGATTCCAAAGGGCAAGACCAGAACCTACGGCGACGTGGCGAAAGAACTGAAATCGGGCGCACGGGCCGTGGGTACGGCATGCGCTAGAAACCCCATCGCACTTGTCATCCCTTGCCACAGGGTCGTCGCCGCCAACGGCGTGATCGGCAACTATACCGGGGCCGAGGGACCCGAGACAAAGCGCGCCATCCTGCGTTTCGAAGGCGCATCAACAACCTGACGGAGCAACAAACACATGACCAAGGCCGTACGCATCCATGAAGCCGGCGGGCCCGAGAACCTCGTTTATGAAGACATCACCGTCGGTGACCCAGGCGCAGGCGAAGTCCGCTTGCGCCAGACGGCAATCGGCCTGAACTACATCGATGTTTACCAGCGCACCGGACTGTACCCGTTGCCCTCAATGCCCGGCGTGATCGGTATGGAAGGCGCGGGCGTCGTCGATGCCGTCGGTCCCGGCGTGACCAACCTGAAGGAAGGTGATCGCGTCGCCTACGCCATGCTGGTCGGCGCCTATGCGGAAAGCCGCATCGCCCCGGCGGACCGTCTCGTCGTGCTTCCAGACGCCATCTCCGACGAACAGGCGGCGGCGATGATGCTACAGGGCATGACGGCGCAATACCTGCTGCGCCGCACATACCGCGTGCAGAAGGGTGACGCGATTCTGGTCCATGCAGCGGCCGGCGGCGTCGGCCTGATCATGTGCCAATGGGCCCGTTCGCTTGGCGCAACCGTCATCGGCACCGTCGGCTCGGACGAAAAGGCGGCGCTGGCGAAGGCGCACGGATGCGAACACCCGATCGTCTACACCCGTGAGAATTTCGCCGATCGCGTACGGGAAATTACCGGCGGCAAGGGTGTTGCCGTTGTCTACGACGCAGTTGGCAAGTCCACCTTTGAGGGTTCCATCGCCAGTCTGCAACCGCTTGGCATGATGGTGACCTACGGCAACGCCTCCGGCCCCGTCGATCCCGTCAGCCCGATGGTGCTGGCGAAAGGCGGATCGCTGTACCTGACCCGGCCGACGCTGGCGACCTATATCGCCAGCCATGAGGATCTGATGGCCACGGCGGGTGAGCTGTTCGACGTAGTTCTCTCGGGCACCGTGAAAATTGAGGTGAACCAGCGTTACCCGCTGGCGGAAACGGCGCAGGCGCACCGGGACCTTGAAGCCCGCAAGACAACGGGTTCCACTATCCTGATCCCGTAACACACTGATATAAATAACAAAACCCCCGGTGGCCAATACCATCCGGGGGTTTTTTCTGGATCGTGGAACCGTTACTGGTTCATCGAGTCGAAGAAATCGTTGTTGTTCTTCGAGTGCTTGATCTTGTCGAGCAGGAATTCCATGCCGTCGACAACGCCCATGGGCATGAGGATACGACGCAGGACCCACATCTTGGAAAGGGCGCCCTTGTCGACCAGCAGCTCTTCCTTGCGGGTGCCGGACTTGGTCACGTCGATGGTCGGGAACACACGCTTGTCGGTCAGCTTGCGATCCAGGATGATTTCCGAGTTGCCGGTGCCCTTGAACTCTTCGAAAATCACTTCGTCCATGCGCGAGCCCGTATCGACCAGCGCGGTGCCGATGATGGTCAGCGAGCCGCCCTCCTCGATATTGCGCGCCGCGCCGAAGAAACGCTTGGGACGCTGCAACGCGTTAGCGTCAACACCGCCGGTCAACACCTTGCCGGAACTCGGCACCACGGTGTTGTAGGCGCGCGCCAGACGGGTGATGGAGTCCAGAAGGATCACGACGTCGCGCTTGTGCTCGACAAGACGCTTGGCTTTTTCAAGAACCATCTCGGTGACCTGAACATGGCGCGAAGCCGGTTCGTCGAAAGTGGAACTGATGACCTCGCCCTTTACCGAACGGGCCATGTCGGTCACTTCCTCCGGACGTTCGTCGATCAGCAGGACGATCAGATAGCATTCCGGATGGTTGACCGCGATCGAATGGGCGATGTTCTGCAACATCACCGTCTTGCCGGTTCTGGGCGGCGCAACGATCAGGGCGCGCTGTCCCTTGCCGACGGGCGCCACCAGATCCAGTACGCGATGGGTCGTATCCTTGCGCTCGGGCTCATCGACTTCCATGTTCAGCCGTTCGTCCGGATAGAGCGGGGTCAGGTTGTCGAAGTTGATGCGATGGCGCGCCGCGTTGGGCTCTTCAAAATTGATGTGATTGACCTTGAGCAGGGCGAAGTAACGTTCCCCGTCCTTGGGAGAGCGGATCTGGCCCTCAACCGTGTCGCCCGTGCGCAGGCTGAATCGCCGCACCTGACTGGGTGAGACATAGATGTCGTCGGGGCCGGGCAGATAGTTCGCCTCCGGCGAGCGCAGGAAACCGAAACCGTCCTGCAAAACCTCGAGAACACCCTCGCCGAAAATCGGCATGTCCTTCTCTGCCAGGGACTTGAGAATGGCGAACATCATGTCCTGCTTGCGCAGGGTGCTGGCGTTCTCGATCTCCAACTCTTCCGCGAAAGCCAGAAGTTCGGGCGGCGTTTTGGCCTTGAGTTCCTGAAGATTCATTTTGATCCTGATGGAAAAAAGTCGATTGCGTTGAAAGGAATAAACCTGAAGGTGGGGGAGTATTGGTCGGCAGGTGAGGGAATCTGAATTTCCGGATCATCGTCGCGTTTCAAGGGCAACGAAAAGATAATCAGATGGAAAATGACAGGATGGACATCCCCTGAACCATTGGCCTGAAAGGGGCGCAATGGCGGGATGATTAACCAAACGGCCAACACAAGTCAACCGAATTTCCAAATCATCCCCGTAGATCAAATATGGATCAGGCCGGAATCAAAACGGCCGGACAACCGCCATGATGACGATAATGATCATCAGGACCGTCGGGCCCTCATTGATGAAACGATAGAATTTCCCGCTGTGACGGTTGGCGTCATTTGCAAAATCGATCCGCCAACGGGCCAAAAGCACATGAATGACCAGCATTCCCGTTACCGCGGCCAGCTTCACATGAACCCACCCCGACACCCAGTCATTCAGGTTGAAAAGAAGAACAAGACCAAGCACGACGGAAAGCACCATCGCCGGGTTCATGATGGCGCGCATCAGGCGGCGTTCCATCACCTTGAAAAGTTCCGATGCCTCGGACCCCGGCGCGACATCCGCGTGATAGACGAACAGGCGGGGCAGGTACAGCATCCCCGCCATCCACGAAAGCACCGCGATGATGTGGACCGCCTTGATCCACAAAGTCGTTTCGCCCGAAAGCTCCAGCATAGATCCGAATCCCTTTCCCCTTGGCGGTGACTACAGGCGGCCGCCCTGCGCGCATTTGCCGAACCGCGCCTCACAGGTCCGCCCGCCGCATCCGTCAGAAAGCGTCGCTTCCCGCCCAAGTGCGGCGCGCACCAGTCCGGCCAAACCATCGATAAAGGCGGCGCGAACACCCACCGCGGGAACACGATGATAGGCGGGAACGCCCAGCCGGTGCGCTTCCTCGCGGTATTCTATATCCAGTTCCACAAGGGTTTCCGAATGTTCCGAGACGAAGGCTATCGGGACAAGAACAACGGGAACCTTGTCCGCACCGGCGCGGGTCAGTTCATCTTCAGTCGCAGGCCCTATCCATTCCAGCGGGCCGACGCGGCTTTGATAGCATACGGACCAGTCGGCGGAAGCGAACCCGTCGCCCAGTCTGGCCATGACCGCAGCGGCCGTTTGCTCCACCTGCCACTGATAGGGGTCGCCCCGCGCTATGACCTTCTTCGGCAAACCATGGGCGGAAAACAGGATACGCGGCGCGCCGGTTTTCGACGCCTCCGCATAGGCCGCACCGACCAGTTCGGAGACCGCTTCCACGAAGCCCGGTTCCGTGGGGTAACAGCAGATGGTTCTGGTGTCGACATCCAGACCGGCCTTTTTGGCGGCGCGCCGCCAGTCCTTGATGGATGATTCGCTGGTGGTGGTCGAATACTGGGGGTAGAGCGGCAGAAGAACGATGCGATCGGGCGAGAACATTTCGACCTCGTGCGCAACCTCCTCGCTCATGGGATGCCAGTACCGCATGCAGACGAAACAGCGGACCTCACCCTGATCGCGCAATTCCCTCTCCAGGCTTTGGGCCTGATCGCGAGTCAGTTCCAGCAACGGCGACTTTCCACCCAGGTGCTCGTAGATCTCCGCCGCAACCGGTGCGCGGCGGCGCGAGATCATCTTTGCAAGCAGCCAGCGGATCGGGTTGGGCGCGCCGATGATCGCAGGATCATTGAACAGGTTGAAAAGGAACGGTTCTATGGATTCAGGCTGATCGGGACCGCCAAGATTGAACAGGATGACGGCGATCCTTGTTTTTTCTTCCGCCATGGTTCCTCCGTCCGTTCGGTTCTAGCCTTTCCAGCCTTTCACAAGTTCAGCAAGCCGCGCCACATGTTCGGGTGGAGTATGGGGAACGATACCGTGTCCGAGATTGAAGATGAAAGGCCCTCGTCCAAGCGTATCGAGAATTCTTGTGATTTCGCTTTCCATCGCCGCGCCCCCCGCAACAAGGATCTGGTTGTCCAGATTTCCCTGAACCGTGCAGAGGGGTTGCAGGTTTTCCGCCGCCCATTTCAACGGAACCGCGGTATCGAGGCTCACGCCATCTACGCCGGTTTCACGAACGTAGTCCACATAAAGCGCGCCTGCGCCGCGGGGAAAACCGATGACGGGAATGCCTGGACAGGCTTCTTTCACCCGGCTGACAATCGTTGCGGTCGGTTCTATCACCCAGCGTCTGAAACCGCTTTCCGACAGCACACCAGCCCAGGTATCGAAAATCTGAAGCGTTTCCGCGCCATGACGAACCTGCTCGATCAGGTAGCGAACCGTTGCTTCGACAACGGTATCGATCAACCGGCCGAATTCATCCGGCGCGTTGTAGGCCCAGTTTTTCACCCTGCCATAATCGGTGCCGCCACGACCCTCGACCATGTACGTCGCTACTGTCCAGGGTGCGCCGGCGAAACCGATCAATGCCGTCGTTTCAGGAATTTCCTTGCGAAGACGGGAAACCGTTTCAAAGACAGGGGAAAGATGATT
>JAPHTL010000008.1 GCA_026193355.1 Rhodospirillales bacterium | reverse complement strand
GGGCTATAAACGCGCCTCACGAACGTCGGGGAGTAGCTCAGCCTGGTAGAGCGCTGCGTTCGGGACGCAGAGGCCGGAGGTTCGAATCCTCTCTCCCCGACCATTTAATCCGAAGCGCTCCACGCGCACCCTCCAAAAAAACAACGCTATACCTTGGATGCCGCCGCTTTCGGCATGCCATACGGGCTGTTTCGGGTATCGGGCAGGTGACGTGAGATTCCATTTTCCTTGTCTGTCAGTCACCCCTTCGCTAGCCTTCCGGCAAAATTCCGCGTATCCGGGGCGTCCGCGAACGGAAAAAAAGGGAAGCGTGCATGCGCAATACGATCGTTGGCATCATCGTCGGCCTTGTCGTCGGCGTTGTAATCGGCGCGACGGTGATCGCCCCGGGCCTGCCAATGACGGAAAAAGCCGCCGCCGACAAGAAACTGGCCGCACCGGAACCAACGGCCGAAGGGACAGGCAACACCCCGCCCTCCTCCGTGTTGGAAACACCGCCTGAACCCGATCAGCGCGCCGCAAAATCGTCTCTCCCTTCCTTCCTGCCAATCGACGGCGCACCCATTCGTTGGCGGGTCACCGGGCCGTTTTCCAGCCGTATGCCGGAAACCGGCATTCTGATCAAAGGGTTGGAACGCAGGATCATCCAGGCGACGGCGGGAAGGGTAGAGGCGCATTATCATGAACCCGGCGCCCTTGTTGCGGTTCCCGACATGCCGGACGCCGTTTCTTCGGGCGTTGTCGAGGGGATTTTCTCTTCCCCCGAAGACTGGGAGGGGAAATCCAAAGCCTTCCTTCTGTTTTCCGGTATCCCGTTCGGACCGGACGCCTCGGAATATCTGGCGTGGATGGAAAGCGGTGATGGCGGAAAGTTGCTGTCCGAACTGGCTGAAACGCAAGACGTTCACGCCATCGTCTGCGGCGTGATGGCGGCGGAGGCCTCTGGCTGGTTCCGCAATGAGATCACATCGCTGAGCGAGCTTGACGGTCTGACCATGCGCGCCAGCGGTCTTGGCGGCGCCGTTCTGAGGCGCCTGGGAGTCGATGTCAGGGAACTGTCCGGCGGCAGTATCCTCAGCGCGCTGGAATCCGGTGAAATTCAGGCCCTTACATTCTCTACACCTGCCGTCGATCAGGCCTTCGGATTTCACCGACTGGCCCAGCACTATTACTTTCCCGGCTGGCACAGGCCATCAAGTCTGCTTCTACTCATGATCAACAAGACAGCATGGAATCAGTTGCAGCAAGGCGCACAGGCGGCCATCAAGGCGGCGTGCGGCGAAACAGTCCGCACCAGCCTTTCCCACGGCGCCAACACCCAGATCAAGGCGTTAAAAAGGCTTCAGGCAGAAGGCGCAATCCTGCACCGCTGGCCCCCAGGCATGATCGACGATTTCGCCCGCGCATGGCGGGAGGAAGCCATCGACCTTGCCGCCAACGATCCGATGTTCGAGAAAATCTGGAATTCCCTTCAGGCGTTCCGCAAGCGCTACGCGCTGTGGCGGGAACTGGGCCAGCCGCCTATCCGGC
The DNA here is from genome assembly GCA_026193355.1 of Rhodospirillales bacterium. Classification (GTDB taxonomy): domain Bacteria; phylum Pseudomonadota; class Alphaproteobacteria; order Rhodospirillales; family JAPHTL01; genus JAPHTL01. Next base: position 1,959 of record JAPHTL010000008.1, on the reverse strand, counting down.
AGTAGCCCCCCTCATGTTCAACCGCCGGGTCTGACATCGCCCTGAAGCTGGTTCATCTTGCCCATCAGGTATTCGAGGTCGTCGGAGTCGAATTCGACCCCAAGATCACCATACTGGGTCAGGATGCGTTCGATCATTCGGCGCGAGTAACGCTCCCGGTCGTTGGGTTCGCCGTCGTACTGATTTTCCCGCGCGACATCGATCCCCGCGCGCGCCGCCGTGAAATAAGCTTCCGGCAAGCCCGCCTTGTCATAAAGCGCACGCAGGCCCAGTTCGCCCGAATCGTGGATCAGGTTGCGGGCGTTCACCAGGGAAATATCGGTCAGTTCCGCCAGCGCGGCTTCGAAGAAAACCAGATCGCCCATGCACAGGGCGCGAAGGCAGATCGACGCCGTCAGTCGGCCGTTCTTGTGCAACTGATGGACCAACGCCTCGACATCCTGCTCCCCCGATTCGGTTGACAGGCCGATGATCGCCCGCTCACGGGTTTGCAAAATCAGGTCGGTCGCCAGTCCGGCGGGCAGTTCGTGTTTCTTCGCCAGTTCCGATTTCATTTGCTCGGAAACAAGGGTGACAAGGCGTTCGGAAACCGTAACCGGCAGCTTGCTCCGGCCGACCATGGCCGACTGCACCCTTTCCGCGCCACCAAAGCCATCGACAACCTTTTGGAGGGTTTTTTCCGATATGTCCGCGCCCTCATTGCCGACCAGCGCGGCGACCGCGTCCTCATTACCCGTTTCGACAAGGGCGTCGGACAACTGCGACGATACGGACGTACGCCCCGCGATGGCTGTCTGTTTCGCCGGGTCCTGACTGCGCACAATGGAGATCAGGTCTTCATCAGAAAGAATGTCAGAGAACTGGAGGACCGGCAGTGCGACAGAATCCACATCGTTGGCAAGGCTGACCGCAACATCATGGGGCAGGTTCGGGTTTTCCTTGAGGTTCAGCGCCAGGGCCTCGCGGACGCGGACCTCGGCGTCCTTGACCATAATGCGGAAAATTTCCTCGGCAAGCGCCCGCTCGGATGCACTCAATGTTCCGTCGAATTCCGATGCAAGCTTGGTGGCTGTGGCGATCCTTGCTTCACCAGACGGATCATGCAGAAGTTTCTGAACGTCTTCCTTGCTGAGTTCTTTTCGCGTCATCAACCCTGTTCCAGATAAATTGACAAACCGGACGCCGCAACACGCGGGACCAGCGTTAACAATCCCCGAGTATAGTCACAGGGGAAAGCCGACGGCAACCGGGCCAAAGGGGCCACAAAAGGTCAGGCCCGAACAACCAGGACGGAACATTCGGCATGGCGGACAACCCGCGCGGCATTTGGCCCCAGAAGGTAGTCCTTCAGGCCGGGCCGGTGCGCTGTGACAACGATCAGGTCGGCCTTTTCCTTCTCCGCCATGCTCAGAATATTGTCGTAAACGGACCCTTGGGCGACGATGTGCCGGACCTTTATGTCGCCCGGCACCTCCTCCTTGACGACCGCATGCAGCGCGGCTTTGGCGTCGTCGATGATCTTTTTTTCGGCCCCCTTTGGGAAATACTGCTCAACCAGAGCGAAACCGAATTCGGGAACGACGGTCAGCACGTTGAGCCGGCTGCCGAAAGCGCGGGCGTATTCCACGCAGATCCGCATGGCCTTTCGCATCGACGCCTCGTCCTGAAGATCGACACAAAGCAGAAGTTCCTTGTACATCGTTATGTTCTCCAGGTTTATTGGGCGCTGACCGGTTGCGGGGGGTTTTCCCCCTCACGCCTGATGCGTCTGGTGCGCTGGATCAGGAACAGCACCCAATAGAGCACAATACCCACCGCCTGTATTATTTCACGCCCGACGGGAATTACATCATCGACAAGGCCAGGGCGGAACAGGATCAGGCAGAGCGCCATCAGGAACAGGCGCTCCAGCCACGAGCAGCGATCACCGAAATAACCCTGCAAGGCGCTGGCGAAGGC
>JAPHTL010000266.1 GCA_026193355.1 Rhodospirillales bacterium | reverse complement strand
GGTCGCCGTGCCATAGGCCAGCGCGCCAACGGCCTGCGCCCCGCCGATGCGATAGATCTCGTCGATGCCAGCAAGCCTGGCGGTGGCCAGAACGGCCGGGTCGAGGCTGCCATCGGGAGAGGGGACGACCATGACGATGCGTTCCACGCCCGCGACCTTGGCGGGGATGGCGTTCATCAGAACCGATGAGGGATAGGAAGCGGTTCCCCCCGGCACGTAAAGACCGACCGCGCCAACCGGCGTCCAACGATAGCCGAGGCGAACCCCGGCATCATCGGTGTAATCAATGCCTTCGGGAAGCTGCCTTTCATGGAAGGCGCGAATGCGCTTGGCGGCAAATTCCAGAGCGGCCATAAGATCGGGGTTGAGCGAACGCATGTCGCGCTCCAGCTCTTCCGCAGATACGCGCATGGTTTCGACTGTCAGGTCGATCCGGTCGAAGCGCTTCGTCAGTTCCAACACGGCCTCGTCACCGCGCTTGCGCACATCGGCAAGAATTCCGGCGACGACGTCGCGCACATCCGTTTCGGTTTCGCGCTTGTCGTTTAGAAGGCCCCTGAAAGCATCCTCGAAACCGGCATCACTGATGTCCATTCTAAGCTTCATCGACAGCCTCTCTGAAACGTTCGATCCAACGCCGCATCTCATCGGGTCGGGTCTTCAGCGCCGTGCGGTTGACCGCAAGGCGCGAGGTGATCTCGGCGATCTGCTCGATCTCGACAAGCCCGTTGGCCTTCAGCGTCGAGCCGGTGGAAACAAGATCAACGATACGCTGGCACAGGTCCATGCGCGGCGCCAGTTCCATCGCGCCGTTAAGCTTGATGCATTCCGCCTGTACGCCCCGCGCCGCGAAGTGCCGGCCGGTGATGTTTGGATATTTGGTGGCGACACGAATGTGGGACCATTGGGCCGGATCGTCATCACCGGCCAGTTCGGCGGGCTCGGCGACCGCCATGCGGCAATACCCGATGCCAAGATCCAGCGGCGCATAGATTTCCGGATAATCGAATTCCATAAGGACATCATTGCCGACCACGCCAATCTGCGCCGCGCCAAAGGCGACGAAGGTTGCTGCGTCAAAGCTGCGCACACGGATGATGTCCACTTCGGGGTGGTTGGTCGCGAAGCGAAGCTGACGCGATTTCGGGTCGTCGAAAGCGGCTTCCGGTTCGATTCCGGCGCGCCGGACCAGGGGCATCACTTCTTCAAGGATGCGCCCCTTGGGTAGCGCCAGGACAATCTTTTCTTGCGCGGGCTCGATATCAGCCACGGCTCTTCTCCTCGGGTTTTCGGAGTTTCTACAAGTTTTTCCCGCCCCGTTCCAGAGGCAGGACGCAGCAAACGGGAAAGTGGCGTCAGCCCTTGATCCGTTCGATCCGCGCGCCACAGGCGGAAAGCTTGTCTTCCAGCCGCTCGTAGCCCCTGTCCAGATGATAGACCCGGTTGATCAGCGTTTCACCCTTCGCCGCCAGTCCGGCAAGCACCAGCGAGACCGAGGCGCGCAGGTCGGTGGCCATGACCTCGGCCCCTGAAAGCTCCGAAACGCCGCGCACGATGGCCGATGCCTGATGGTGGACGTTGATGCTGGCGCCCATGCGGCACAGTTCGGGTACATGCATGAAGCGGTTTTCGAAAATGGTTTCGGTAATCAGCGACGCCCCGTCGGCCACCGCCATGAGGGCCATGAACTGGGCCTGCATGTCGGTCGGGAAGCCGGGGAAAGGCTCGGTGATCGCATCGACGCCGCGCAATTGCCCGTCACGGGTGACTCGCAGGCCGCGTGCCGTTTCCTCGACAGTAACGCCGGATTCACGCAAGGCGTCGATTACCGCTTCCATCAACTCGGCGCGGGCGCCGACAAGTTCCAGAGAACCACCCGTTATTGCGGCGGCGGCGGCGTAGGTGCCGGTTTCGATGCGGTCGGGAAGGACGGCGTAATCCGCGCTGTGCAACCGCTCGATCCCCTGAACGCGCAGGGTATCCGTGCCAATCCCCTCGATCTGCGCCCCCATGGCGACAAGGCAATTGGCAAGGTCGCTGACCTCGGGCTCCCGCGCGGCATTGGCCAATACCGTCTCGCCCTTCGCCAGCGTGGCGGCCATCAAAAGGTTCTCCGTTGCGCCCACTGAAACCTGCGGGAACGTAATGTGCGCGCCGGTCAGGCCCTTGGGGGCCTTGGCGTTGACATAGCCGCCGTCCAGTTCGATTTCCGCGCCCAGTTGCGACAGACCCTTCAGGTGCAGGTCAACCGGCCGGGTGCCGATGGCGCAGCCGCCGGGCAGCGATACCTTGGCCTCTCCCTGCCGCGCCAGAAGCGGGCCAAGAACGAGGATCGAGGCGCGCATGGTGCGCACAAGGTCATAGGGTGCGGTGGTTTCGCCTTCGCGGCACGCGGTCAGGGCAAAAACCCGCCCTGTGTGGCCGCCGTTTGGGGCAAAGCCGTTCATGCTGATCTCGACGCCGGTTTCGCCGAGCAATCGGGCCATGGTGCTGATATCCGCCAGGTGCGGAAGGTTCGACAGAGTAAGCGTCTCTTCCGTCAGAAGGCTGGCCGCCATCAGCGGCAGCGCGGCATTCTTGGCGCCGCTGATCGGAATTTCGCCCTTCAGGGGAATCCCCCCGCGAATGAGAATCTTGTCCATCGGTATCCGGTTCCTGATCGGAAGGCGGTGACGGCCCGAATGACCGGTTCCACGCTCCTGCGCGGTTTGTAAAGGAAGGCGGCGGTTGCCTCAAGGCTGAAGGGCCTCAGGCCTCGTCCTTTTTCCCTTTTTCACCAGCAGCCATGGCGGCGGCCTTGGCGGCGCGCGCACGCGCCATTTCCTTGCGCCGCCGAAGGTTTTCGCGCAGGGCCGCGGCCTCACGCGCCTTCATGGCCACGCTTTTTCCGGGCGGGGTGGTTTCGCCCCCGGGCGGGTCTTTTTTATCCTTCGTCATGGGATGAAGGCTGGCCACTTTCGGATGCGGCGTCAAGGTAATCGGAATTGAGAGGATTCAGCCTTGCTATCGGGGGGGCAGTGTGGCATTTTTCGCGCCTTCTGACGGGGCCGCCGTAGCTCAGTGGTAGAGCGCACCCTTGGTAAGGGTGAGGTCGAGTGTTCAATCCACTCCGGCGGCACCAGTCGGCCCCCCCCTTACTCCATCTATCCCTTCTTCGGCGTCCAGCGCACCGAATAGAGGTCGAATCGCCGATCTCGCAGGTTCTGCACCGTTCCGGCATGGCGCGCTTGGTGCAGGTCATCGAGCCGCAGGTCGGCGATGGCCACCATTTCGACGTTCGGCGTGGTGTCCGCCGCGATGCCGTCCCGCGCGAAGGGGAAGTCGCATGGGGTCAGGATGCAGCTTTGCGAATACTGGATGTCCATGTTGTCGACATTCGGCAGGTTGCCGACATTGCCCGCCAGCACGACGTAGCACTGGTTTTCCACGGCGCGGGCCTGTCCGCAATAACGCACCCGCAGGTAGCTTTGTCTCTCGTCCGTGCAGAAGGGTACGAACAAAATCTGCGCGCCCTGATCGACCAGATGGCGGGCCAGTTCGGGAAACTCTGAATCGTAGCAGATGTTCACGCCGATCGGGCCGCAGTCGGTCATGATGGTGGCGAGTTCGTCCGCGCCCACGATGTTCCACCAGTAGCGTTCATTGGGCGTCGGGTGGATCTTGGGCTGGCGGTGGATGGAACCATCGCGCAGGCAGACGTAACAGATATTCAGGATGTCGCCGTTTTCCTCGCGGGTGGGGTGCGATCCGCCGATGATGTTGATGTTGTAGCTTACCGCCAGCTTGCTGAGCAGTTCTTTCAGCGGTTCGGTATAGCGGGTCAGATGGGCGATGGCCTCGGATGCCTTGATCTGCTCGTTCTCGATCGAGAGCAACTGAAGCGTGAAAAGTTCAGGGAACACGGCGAAGTCGGCCTTGTAGTCGGCGACGACATCGACGAAATATTCAACCTGATGGGCGAATTCCTCGAAGGATTTGACCCGCCGCTGCTGGTACTGGATGGCGGCGACGCGCACGGAATCGGGAATCCGGCCCCTCTGGCGGTTTGAGATGACCTTGACCTCAACATACTTTGGATTGCGCCAGACAAGATGGGCGGCGTAACCCTTCGATTCCGTGTCGGCTGGCCAGTAGTTTTTCAGCACGCCGATGGGTTCGAACCCGTTGCGGAGCTGGAAGGTCAGGACAGGATCGCGCATGCGCTTCTCGGTCACCCCATCGACGTAGGCCTGGGCGGATTCCACCTTCTTCCATCGACGGGCCAGGCCGGGTATGCGCCCGCCGAAGACGATGCCTTTCAGGCGCAGTGCCGTCGCCAGGGATTTCCGCGCGTTGTAGAGCCGTTGGCCGATCCGGAGATTGCGTTTGTCGGGATCGACGAAGACCTCCATCCCGTAGAGCCATTCCCCCTCGGGGTCATGGCGGGAGGCATAGCCGCCGCCGGATATCGATTCCCATGTATGCTGGGCTAAGGCGATATCTTCGCTGACCCTGAAGGTTGCGCAGTAACCAACGATCTTGCCGTCGTGGACTGCGACGAACTGTCCTTCAGGAAAATTGTTGATCTGACCGCGCACCTGATCCGTGGTGTAGGAAGCGAGCACCCCGTAAACCTTGTCGCAAAGATCCCTGATTGCGGGAATGTCCTCGCGCGTCGCGTTACGGATGATCATCTTCGGTTTTTTATCACCTGTCGGTTTTACGGGCATATGCTTCTTCCTTTTTGGAGCGGCTCAGAAATTTCGGATCATAGGAGCGCGATCGGGATTTTATCAAACCAAATGCTTTACGCGCTCAAAGAAATCAAAAGCGGGCGACAGAGATGGAATCGGGCGGTAAAGTGCGCGCCATTGCAGCCCTCGACAGCCACAGAACATATTGTAAGCCATGCTGGACATTTTCTTCGTCACCATTCCGTTTTTCGCCCTGATGGCCTGTGGCTACGCCGCCAGTCGATTGGGCCTGTTCGGCGAGGCGGGTGTGGGCGGCATAAACGCCTTTGTTTTCTATTTTGCGCTGCCTGCCCTTCTGTTCCGGGGCATGGCCGATTCGCCCTTTGCGCGGATCGCCGATCCGCTTTTCATCGCCGCCTATGGCGTTCCAACGCTGGCGGTTATCGGCCTTGGGGCCGTTGCGGCGCGGATGCTGTTTCGTGCGGGCAGCGGCCCGATGGCGTTGCTGGGTCTGGCCGGGGGCTATTCGAACATCGGGTTTCTTGGCCTGCCCCTGATCGTGGCGCTTCTCGGCCCATGGGCCGCGGCCCCGTTGGGACTGGTTCTTGCCTTTGATCTGATCGTTTCGGTTCCTCTGGCGATGGCGATAATGGCGGCCTCCGGAAAGCGCACGGAGACTTTTGGCCATGCTGCAACAGCGGCGATCCGTGCTGCGATGATAAACCCCTTGATCCTGTCGATGGCTGCGGGGATCGCGGTGGCGGCGTTCGAGGTGTCGCTGCCAGGGCCGGTTGACAGTTTCACCCGGATCATGGGTTCGGCGGCCGGCCCGGCGGCCCTTTTCGCGATGGGCGCCGCCCTCGTCGGGCGTCCGGTTTCGGAAGGCAAGGCGGAGGTTGCGCTCGTGGCCCTGTGCAAACTTGCGCTTCATCCGCTGGCGGTATGGGCGGGCATGGCGTTGCTGTATGGGGGCGATGGTGAATGGGGCAACGTTGCGGTGCTGGCTGCCGGGTTGCCGGTGGCGGGAATGATTTTTGTTCTTGGTCAGCGCTACGACATTTACCCGGCCCGCGCCTCGACCGCCGTTCTGGCTTCCACCGTTCTGGCGATGATCAGCTTCCCGATCCTGCTTTTATTGATGCGCTAACGATCTGAATGGGTCTATTTCCCGGAAAGAAGCCTTGCGACTTCATCCGGGCTTAATCCATCGCCGTTTGCGTCCTGTTTGCGCCTGTCCGGGCCGTTAAAGCGATCCGACTCCTTGCGGCGACGATCCGGTCCGAAAAAGCGCTTCGAGCGGACGTAAGGCCGCGGCCGCTCGATGATCGACGTGATACGCGCGTAAATAGACTTCGCTGAAATCGGTTTGGCGAGAAATTCGTTGATCCCGGCGTCCCTGGCTTCGAGAACGCGGTGCATCTCCGTGTGGCCGGTCAGCATGATGATTGGAACATAGGGGTTGGGGCTGTCCTTGCCCGTCCGGACCAGGCGGACGAAATCAAGGCCGTCCAGCGGCTCCATGTTCCAGTCGCAGATGACAATATCGGCTGGAAAAGAACGCAGGACGCGGATGGCGTCGGCGCCGTCCTCCGCCTCTATGATACTTTTGACGCCAAGGGCATGAAGGATGGAACCGACGAGCGTTCTCATGTGCTTGTTGTCATCGACAACCAGAAAGTTGACCCGCTCCAGGTTCAGCATTGCCATTGTCCGGTTCGCGCCTCTCCTGCGCTACGCTCATTGATGTGGTTTTCTTGTGCGCCTGTAATTTTTACGCCTGTGACGCTTTTCCCACAAGTGCGGGCGGCATAAAACAGAGAATCACCCAATATTTTCAACGTGCCGTTGATCGCAGGCAAGGCGATAGATCGCATTCGTGGATACAATGCTCCGAGATCCTCTTTTATCCGGCTATCGAAAGCCCCATCTGTAGGCAAGACCTTCGCGCATGTCGCCTTGTGGGGAGGGTCGTTCGAGCCGAATTCCATGGATGCACAAGGACCTAGGGACGTGAATTTCTTCAAGGTGATGATCAGCCCCGATCGGGAGGAACTGGAGAATGCCGAGCGATCCCAGGTGGCGGATGCCGCCAATCTTCTGGAAGTTGGCGAGTTCCAGTTTCTTCAACTCGCCTATCATGACTGGTACGCCGAGGACCTTCCCGAAGCCCTGATCGACAAGCTTTTTGCCGATTACATGCTGCGAAGCGCGGTCCCCAACTGGGCCCGTCACTACGCCCGCAAGATTCTGGAGCTGGAGGAAGGAGGGGCGCTCGACAGCAACGACCCCATCTATCATCGGTACGACCATGCATATGGTACGGGCATACCCCTCCGCTTCCGCCAGTTTGTCGCTGTCGCGACCGTTCTGAGCGGGGTTGTCGGGGGAATCCTGATCATTGCCGGACAGTCCACCGACACAATCACTGTCCAATCCGTTTTACCGCCTTACTTTACGGATGAAGAGTTGCGTGCTGTGACGACCAACCCCGAGGGGAGCCAGCCGGCGCGTTCAGACATGATCAATGTTGCGCCGGCATCGAGAAACGGGCTCACGCCTGAAGGGAACGAGGTGATACCCTCTGACCTTCTGCCGAGGTTCGGCACACAGGATTGAACTTTCCGATTGGTTTTTGGGTGGCGTCCCTTATAGAGCATTCCCGTGTTGCCCGGCCCGGTGCGAGGCGTTAATGTCGCTTCATGTTTGAATTCGCCGGAGAGCTTGAACCCTTCGTCAATCTGGTCTTCCTTGTGGTGACCGGCGCGATTGCGTGGAATGGAATCCGCTATCGGGATGAAGAGGGCAATACCGATTTTGTCCGCCTGCTTTTTGGCTGCATTGCCGCCGTGTTCTTCATGATGGTTTTGCTGGAGCATGTTCTCGGCGTTGCCGATTTCTGACACCTTTCAGGATCTTTCCGGATACGAAAAAAGCCGACGGAAATCCGCCGGCTTTTATATTCCGCGCATCCATCCAGCCTAGGGCTTGTACATGCGCTGTTCCTTGTCCAGTTCCGGAACGCGAAGCAGCCTTTCTTCCGGTGGCAGCTTAAGCTGCTGGGCGATGTATTCGGCCCGCTTGCGCACGGATGAGGCATCGGGCAGTCCGTACAAAACCTTGTGCACGGTTCCGGGGCCTTCGACCGTTTCCTCATCGATTTTCAGCGATTCGATATAATCGGCCAGGGCTGCCTCGTGCTTGCCGAGGCGGTCGTTGAGGATACCGCGGTTGGCGTAGGCCGCCGCCAGCACACCCCGCCCGGTTCCGTCGTCGGGGGCCAGGGTTCGGTTAAGATAATCGATCAGGTAATTGAGTTCGGCCGCCGCCTCGCGGGGTTTGTTTCCCTGAAGAAAAGCGATTGCCCTCCCCATGAGCGCGCCGCGGTGATCCGGCATTTCCTGCAAGGCGAGGTTGAAGCTTTCGATGGCGCCGTCGTAATCGCGGTCGGTCAGACGGATATCGCCCTGTCGAACGTAATAGTCACCCGATTGGTCGGGGGCCAGGTACGACCAGCCCAGCCAGAAGCTGAACATCACGAAGGTGGCGATGGCCATGTATTTGATGAATCGGACGAGAATCTGATCGTTCATCACTTACCCATGAACATGATGTTGCCGTATAGAGCGGCGAAAACGAAGCTGAGCAGCGCCGCCGTGACGGATGCGCGCTTCATGAGGGATGCGCGCTGCGCCTCGTCTGTCGGGCCTTCGCGCCGCTCGGTGCGTCGAACCGAAAGGGTCCAGATCAATTTGCGAACGGGGAAGAAAAGGGCAAGCCCCAGAAGGACCATCCATACCCAAGCGTATTCCTGTGTCCAGAGAGCTTCCATAGCTTGCAGATCCGTTATTCACCCGGCTGAACCACCCATGACGGGACGTTAGCAGACCTCAACACAAGGGCAAAGGTTCAATGCAGTCCAAACGCTTGGGGTGGGCGCAAAAAAAAGGGGGAAGGACACAAGGCCCTTCCCCCGGTTTTTGATCGTTACGACGGTCAGTTGCTCGGTGTTTCGAGCGTCACGTCGCCGATGTCTTCAGACAGGGCTTCCACTTCCCGTGCGGGAACCGTGGACATCTCCATCTTGTAGGCAAGGAACCACATCATGAACACACCCAGGATCCAGAAGAGGATCTGCCAGGCCCAGATGGAGGGCATGCCGAAGGTCCAGCCTTCGACACCGGCATTCGGTGCGCCAAAGATGTCGTTGCCGATGACCGCGCCCGGACCGATGCCGAAGAACAGCCACGCCAGGGTAATGGCCCAGGCGATCGGCTTCAGCTTGGCTTTTTCCGGGCTCAGCGACGCATGTTCACGCAGGAAGTTGTGATACTTCATGCGATGGGTCATCGCTGCCGCATCCTGGGTTATCATCGAGACCGGGATGGCGACGGCAAGGTTGGCGAAGATACCCCAACCGGCCGAGTGGATGGTCCAGGGCCAGCGGCCCCAGATGTCGATGCCGACCGACTTGAGCACGGTCAGGCCGAAGCTTTCGGTGAAGATGACACCGAGAAGGCCGGCCGCCAGACCCCAGGTCACGCCCTGACGGGTAAGCCACGGGAACCAGGTAACGGCCGCAAGTGACGGCCACATCTGGAAGCCGAAGGCCACCGCCAGACCGCCCAGAAGAACCAGCGCATCCTTCGAGAAGGTTGCGACCAGCAGGGCGGAGATGACGATAAAGGCAACGCCCATACGACCGAACAGCTTCTGCGTGGTGTGCGAAGCGGTAGGATTGAGATACCGCTTGTACAAATCACGTGTCAGCATGCCGCCGGCTGTCGACATGTAGGCCGCACCGGTGGACTGCATCGCGGCGAGCGCACAGACAGCCAGCAGACCGATCAGCCATGGGGCTGTTTCGGAAAGCAGGTTGAAGTAGTGCGGAACCAGCGAGTCCGGCTTCTTGGCGATGGCTGCCGGCAGAACGCTCGATATGGCCAGTCCTGCGTCCGTAACCGCCTGGTTGGCGCCCAGAAGATGCGCGCCCATGCCCTGGAAAGCGGTGAAGAAGAACAGGATGAAGCCGATGCCAAAGGCGGATGCCCACACCTGCTGCGGTGCGAAGGGCTTCGGATCGTTGTTGGCGAACGCCCACATGGTGAACGCCGGCGAGGACTGAATGCCCATCAGCGCCCACATGTACGACAGACACATGATGCCGGTCCACAGACCGCCGACAGGGGTTTCCTTGCCGAGGCCAGCAGTGAACTGGATCACGCCGGGAATGGCGAAGTAGGCGTTGTAGTCGCCGCCGCCGTAACCCTTTGTCGTTCCCCACTTGCCGACGTCAGACGCCGCCAGCTTGGCCAGTCCGGCCTGCATTTCACCCCAGCCGCCCAAGGTGTTCAGGGCGATGATACCGGTGATGATGATGCCGAGAGCCAGCAGGATACACTGCAGGGTGTCCACGTAGGCCACCGCACGGAGACCGCCGGTCGCGACATAGACCAGAACGACAAGTGACAGAACCCACATGCCCCATTCCTGGTGCACCAGACCGTCGGTCAGAACGCTGAACAGGAAGCCCGAAGCGCCCAGCTGAACGCCGAGGTACGGGATCGAGAACAGCAGGGCCACGATCACCGTGAGAATCCGGATCCCGTCACCCTGGAAGTAGTCCGACAGCATTTCGCCCGGCGTCACATAGCCGAAGCGCTTTCCGAGCATCCACTGCCGCTTCAGGAACATCACGCCCGTGAACGGGATGGTGATGGTGTAGAAGGACGCGTATGCATACTGGAAACCGTCACGATAGACGAGGCCCGGGTGACCCATGAATGTCCAACCCGAGAACGACGTCGCGGTCGCTGCGAGAACAAAAACCCACAACGAAATTTTTCGACCGGCGATAAAGTAATCGCTGGCCGTTTTCGCCAAACGGGCGCTCTTGATGCCCCAAAAAATACAGTAAGCCCAATAGAGCGCCACAAAGGCGAACAGCCAAATAACTTTTGCTTCCAAGGCCGTTACCTCCCCTTTATGAAACCTCGGCCGCTTTCCGGCTCCCCGTCCGGCGACCACACAAACCGCACCCTTGTCGCCTCTTCGGCGGGTCAAGATGCGCGAACAAAACCGCAGTTTTCAGTATTCTTGCGGTCTGGTTCGGTTCCTAGAGACTTCCGAGGGAAATTCAAATCCACACGCAGACTCCGGACAATCGCCGTCGCTAACAAAAATGCGCTGTCCGCCTGTGCGGTTCCCCCAGAAGAGCTCTGTCTACTCCCCGTTTATTCTTTTCTTATCGTGTTCTTGCCGGGTCTTTCATCGTCCGCGATTAAAAACCTAAGCGGTGAATCAATAACATTTTCCAGAGGATTGCACAACATTTGACGCGCCAGCGCCATGAACCACGAAAAAAAACGGCGCTCAAATCCAGATTTAAGTAATAATGTTTTTTAAGAAGCTCAAAGCCCGCGGAAATACTGTGGTCCAGTCGTCGAAATTACACAGGAATAGTGTGCTATGGTCTTCAATTGTTTGTTGCTAAAAACAAAATATTTCCCCCTCTGCTCTTCCATAGGTGGATGGGAAAGCCGAGACTAATCAAAGAATTCTCACCGATTCGCACCGAAGGTTGCGGGGTGGTCGGGTAGCGTTTGTTAAGCGAGAAGCGTAAGGGGGCAGGGTGCGTTCGCAGACGGCGATTTTCAGCAAGCTGGTAAAGGATTTCATGCGTGATCCCCCCTTGCAGGTCGGTAGCGGGGTCCCTTGCCGCGATGTGGTTGACGAAATGGCCAACCGCACGGCCTCGTGCGCAATCGTCACGGACGCCTCGGGCAAGGTGCTTGGCATCGTTACCGAACGGGATGTCACGGCGCGGATCGCCTATCGGGTTGATGGCGCGACATCAATCGATGACGTAATGACGACTCCCGTCATGACCATCGCCGAGGACGATTATCTTTACCGTGCCATATCCAGAATGCGAAGGCGTGGGTTGCGGCACATGCCGGTGGTCAACAACGGCAAGGTCCTGTCAGGGATGCTGGATCTCCATGACGCTCTGGCGATGGGTTCCGAGCAGTTGATGGGGCAGATCGACAGGCTGACGGCGCCCGACACGCTGGACGGGCTCAAAATGATCAAGTCAGCACAGGTGGAGCTTGCCGAAGAGCTGTTCGAAGACGATCTGCCAGCGACGGAAATCCAGGCGCTGATCACCGATATCAATTGTGGAATCTATCGCAGGGTTATTGAATCCAGCCTTCGCGCCATGGAGGACGAGGGCTGGGGTGCGCCGCCCATTGCATTCTCGGCGATTGTCATGGGTTCAGGCGGACGGGGAGAAAACTATCTTTTTCCCGATCAGGATAATGGATTCATCCTCGCCGATTACCCCGACGAGGATCATGACCGGATTGACCGGTTTTTTATCGAACTGGCCGAACGCATGTGCCGCGACCTCAACGAAGTGGGTTTCGTCTACTGCAACGGCTATGTCATGGCGGTGAATCCCCTGTGGCGGAAAACCATCAGCCAGTGGAAGGAGCAGGTCAACCTGTGGAGCCGGAAGCGCGGCGCCGTCGCCATAAGGCTGTCGGACATCTTTTTCGATTTTCAGAGTGTCTGGGGCGAACATGCCCTGGCCGATGACCTGCGCGCACACGTCACTGAGACGATCCAGCGCAATCACCTGTTTCTGCAGGACATGTACCACGAGAAAGCCAACCACAATGTCGCCCTTGGCCTGTTCGGCCGGTTCATGGTCGAAAAGGAAAACAAGACCTACAAGGGTCAGATCAACCTGAAGCACACCGGAACAATCCCCCTTGTCGAGGCGGTGCGGCTGATGGCGTTGCGTGAAGGTATCCCGGAAACGTCAACTGTGCGCCGGATAGAGGCGCTTCACAGGAAGGGCGTTCTGGATGATAGCGAGTTCCAGTACCTGATAGATGCGTTCCGCCTGATTACGACCCTTCTTCTGCGCCAGCAGGTCGATAATTTCCGGGCGGGGCGCGTGGTTGGCAATTACATACCGCCCAAGGCGCTTTCCAGATTCGGCCGGGAGCGGCTGAAGAATTCGCTGAAGGCCATTGACGCCCTGCGCAAGCGTGTTCGAACAGAATTCACAGCAGATGTGTTCTGATCCGCCGTCGTAATCCCTCCAGAATCCTGTCATTCAGAATTTCGTATATTCGTGCTGGGACTTCCGGCGTTCGGAGCCGCTGTAGTTCTTGATTTCGCGGCGTCGTCTGTCCGGCCCCATGTATGTTCGCGTTTTTACGAACGGTCGGGGATGTTCGATCACCTCGATCAGGCGGCGATAAAGCTGTGTGGCCGATACCGGCTTGCCAATGAATTCGGTGGCCCCTGCGTCGCGGGCGGCATAGACCTCAGTCGCTTCCGTATGGCCCGTCAACATGATGATCGGAACGTAGGGGTTGGCGCTGTCCTTCGCAGTGCGGATCATCTGGACGAATTCGATTCCGTTCAGGGGTTCCATGTGGATGTCGCAGATGACGATATCGGCGGCATAGATCCGCAACTCCTTTAGCGCGTCAGCGCCATCGGTTGCCTCGTGCGGGTTGCGGATTCCGAAGGCCCGCAGGATCTCCTTGACCAGGGTTCGCATGTGCGAATTGTCGTCGACGATAAGGACATTGAGGCCGCTCAGATCGTAGGGCATCGGGTTTTGCCGCTTTCTTTCAGCTTCAGAAACGCGCCTGCTGGCGGCGCACCTCGACCATCCTGTTGCCTGCTTCGACTGCCTGATCCAGCGTATGTACACCGCGTGATTCGAGAAGGTCTATCATACCCATGAACACGGCCGCCGTGACCAGTGAATCGCCCAGCGCGGTATGTCGCCCCTGGATTTCAACGCCAAATCGCTCCGCCGCATCGTCCAGTGTGTGTTTGTCCGTGTGATCATGCAGGAACACGGAAAGAAGGAGGGTGTCAAGGACCGGGTTGTCGAAGGAAAGTCCCATTTCCTTTTCCTTCAATTTAATGAATTTCATGTCGAAGGCGGCATTGTGGGCGACCAGCACCGCGCCCTCTACGTAATCGTGAAACTGCGGAAGGACAACCTGGATCGGTGGTTTGTCGCGCACCATGTCATCGGTGATCCCGTGGAAGCGGATCGAGCCCTTTGGAATCGGTTTTCCGGGGTTGACGGTCTGGCTGAACGATTCGCCGGTCAGGATGCGACCGTTGACGATACGCACCCCTGCGATCGAGATGACCTCGTCGCCTTTCGACGGTTCAAGCCCTGTCGTCTCTGTATCAAAGACTACGAAGGTAAGGGAGCGCAGGGATCGTTCGCCAAGGCTTCGGTCCTGCCCCTCTGGATGGAGGAGAGCAAAATCGTAGAATTCCGGGCGCGCAGGAAGGCTGGGCGCCATGCTTTCTTCGTTCGGGCGTTCGGCCAGGGGGAGCGGCATGCGCAGGCGTGAACGTTCCTCATCGATCCTGTCGCTCCACAGGTCGCTTTTGTGGTGATCGAGGATGTCACGAACGGTCAGGCCGGCAAGCCCGCCGATCAAATCGGCTTCCTTGCATGAATCCAGTTCAAGCGCGGGAATGGGGGGGCCTTTCCAGATGACGTCTATGTTGACGCGGCCCTGGCCGACCGTGGCCTCAAGATCGAACTGATCAATCCCCAGACGGGTATGAATCCGGTGAACGGCCAGATCAATCAGTTCGACCAACGTGTGGCTATCGCCGTGCAGCCACTGGGGAAGACCCGTCATGACCGCGTTGATCCCCACTTCCTCGCGCAGCCGGCGCACAACGCAGTTAAGGAGGTTCGCCGAATAGACATCCGACATTGGCCAGTGGCCGGTTACGATCTCGCGGTATTCGGCGGACGCCCGGGCCAGCCGTTCGCTCAGACGGACGCTTTCATTCAGGATGACGGCCTCGAAGGCCTTGCGTTGCGCCTCAGGCATGTCGGGATTGTCCACCAGAATTTCGGCGGCGGCGCGCAGATTCCCCAAGGGGCGGCGCTGGCCTTCGGCCGCTTGCCGCAGGAGCGTGTCGCGCCTGCCCAGCAGGGCAAGTTCCTCGGTGACATCCTCGAAGGTCAGCAGGTATCCCGTCGGCCGCTCATCGGCCCCGAGCGTCAGGCTCATCTGGGCCTTGAAGGTGTGTTGGCCGTCCGAGGTCGCGCAGACGAATCGCATGCCCAGACCTTGCGGATGGGAATTGTGGCGTCCTTCGTTGACCCTGTTGGTCAACCTTTCCATGCCGTGCAGAAATGGTTGCCGGTTCATGACCGAAAAGAGTGGCCTTCCCAGACCGATCTCGCCCGACAGATGAAGAAGGCTTACGGCCTTCTGGTTATAGAGAAGGATTTGATGGTTCAGGTTGCACAGGATAACGCCTTCGTGCAGGTCGCGCAGGATGATTGCAAGGCGTTCTTTCTGCTGGTCCAGCGCGCGGGTTGCCTCGGCGACCTGTTTCGCCGTTTCGTCACGGGCCTTCGCCAGATCGGCCGCCATGTCCCGGGCTATTGCGGGCAGCAACCCCAGGTGCCGGCCTGAGTCCATTTCAATTCTGTGATCGGGGTTGGCGTGGAGCGCCGTCTGCATGTCCCGGATCAGTCCTTCGATAGGGGCCGCGACATTGATATCGAAAAGCAATCCGACCGCGATAACCAGGCCAAGCAAGGCGATTGTTGCGGCGGCGCCATAGATAAAGAGGGCTTGGGTGGGGGAAATGGAGTCCTCCACGATGGCGATGTCCGCCAGCCACAAACTGCCGCCGACGGTCACGGGAACGGCGAAGCCCAGAAGAACGAAGAACAGCATGATCCGAAAACGGAGACTCAGCCGGGAAAGGAGGGGGGGTGGGGTTTTCTCAGCCATGTTCTGGTCCTCCCATATCCATCAGTCTGGCCACCCTCTCGGTCAGCATACGCGTCGAGAATGGCTTGATGATGTAATCGTCGGCGCCCATGGCGAAGCCCTTGTCGCGTTCCACGTCGCGGGCCCGCGCCGTGACCATGACAATTCTTATTCCCTTGCGCCTGGGGTCGGCGCGAAGCGTTTGGCAGACATCGTATCCGTTGCGTTTGGGAAGGCCGACGCCGAGGAGGACGAGGTCGGGCGCATTTTCTTCAATCAGGCGAAGGGCTTCATCACCGTCATGGGCCACACGCACCTCATAGCCGGCCTTTCGCATCAGGAACTCAAGCGAAAGCAGGATGTTCGGCTCATCATCGACGATCAGGACGGATCGCTTCATGGGCGTGGATTCTCCGGTTTTCTTCCATGCCGATCATAACACAGGGAACAGAAATCATAAGAGTCCGGTTGCGTGTTGCGCGCGCCTTCGCTAATGAACGAGCGCAAATTCATTCCAGTTTACCGACGGAGACGGCCATGGCGTCCTATCAGTACGTCTATGTGATGAAGAACCTGTCCAAGACCTATCCGGGCGGACGCGATGTCCTGAAGGATATCTCGCTGTCTTTTCTGCCCGGCGCCAAGATCGGCGTGGTCGGCGTAAACGGATCGGGTAAATCGACCCTGATGAAGATCATGGGGGGGCTCGATACCGAATATAACGGTGAGGCATGGGCCGCCGAAGGCGCACGGGTCGGCTATCTGCCGCAGGAACCCGAACTCGACCCGTCCAAGGACGTCGTCAACAACGTGATGGCGGGAATGGGCGGCGTAAAGGACATGCTGGATCGCTTCAACGCGATCAGCGAGCGTTTCGCCGAACCGATGGACGATGACGAGATGAACGCTCTTCTGGCCGAGCAGGGCGAGTTGCAGGAGCAGATCGATGCGGCCGATGGATGGGATCTGGAACGCACCATCGAAATCGCCATGGATGCGCTGCGCTGTCCGCCCGCGGATGCCGACGTGGCGAAGCTGTCCGGTGGCGAGAAACGCCGTGTCGCGCTGTGCCGCCTGTTGCTCCAGAAGCCGGACATGTTGCTGCTCGACGAACCGACCAACCATCTCGACGCCGAATCGGTGGCCTGGCTGGAACGACACCTGCAGGAGTACGAGGGAACCGTGATTCTGGTCACCCATGATCGCTATTTCCTCGACAACATCACCAGCTGGACGCTGGAAATCGATCGTGGCCGCGGCGTTCCCTATGAGGGGAATTATTCAGCCTGGCTGGAGCAGAAGCACAAGCGCCTCTCGCAAGAAGAGAAAGAGGAAAGCGCCCGCCAGCGCGCCCTCAAGCACGAACTGGAATGGATCCGCCAATCCCCGAAGGCGCGGCACGCCAAATCCAAGGCCCGTATCAAGGCCTATGACGAACTGCTGGCCAAGGCCAACGACAAGACGCTGGGGACGGCCCAGATCACCATACCGCCGGGCGAGCGGTTGGGCGATCTGGTGATCGAGGTCCAGCATCTTTCGAAAGGTTATGGCGACAGCCTGCTGATTGATGACCTGTCGTTCAAGATCCCGCCCGGCGGCATTGTTGGCATCGTCGGCGCCAACGGCGCGGGCAAGACGACCCTGTTCCGCATGGTTACCGGACAGGAGCAGCCGGATTCAGGCGAAATCCGCCTCGGTGATACTGTGAAGCTCGGTTACGTCGACCAGTCCCGCGAAAGCCTGTCCAATAACAACACGGTATGGCAGGAAGTTTCCGGCGGCCTTGATATTCTTCCAATTGGCAAGCGTGAGATCCAGAGCCGCGCCTACGTTTCGTGGTTCAACTTCAAGGGGGCGGACCAACAAAAGAAGGTCGGTCAGCTTTCTGGCGGTGAGCGCAACCGGGTGCATCTGGCGAAGATGCTGCTTACCGGGGCAAACGTGATCCTGCTCGATGAGCCGACCAACGATCTTGACGTGGATACGCTGCGCGCGCTGGAAGAGGCTTTGCTGGATTTCCCCGGTTGCGCCATCATCATCAGCCATGATCGCTGGTTCCTTGATCGTATCGCCACCCACATCCTCGCCTTCGAGGGCGACAGCCATGTAGAGTGGTTCGAAGGGAACTTCCACGATTACGAGGAAGACAAGCGTCGCCGTCTTGGTGACGAAGCGCTGGAACCCCATCGCCTCAAGTACAAGCCGCTTACGCGATAAGAGGAATACATTGCGCCACAAAAAAAGCGCCGCCCTTCGGGGTGGCGCTTTCGTTTGTCGCCCGTTTAATTCTTGCTTAACCCATGGCGGGCCACCCTGTAACGGGAGTATATTTCTCCCCGAAGGGCTTTAGGGGTTTCTCGGTGCGAAAAACAATGCGAGTCGGGCGGCAGGCGGCCGTAATGGCGGCGTTCATCGCGTTTGCGCTTGGCGGGTGCGTGACCTCTTCCCTTTCCCCTTCTGTCTCGACATCAAAAGCCCTCGATGAAATCGCCTCGACCATGCCGTCAGGTGGACTGATAAGGGACGGCATATCGTCCCTTTACGAGGGCGATGCGGCCGAAGCGGAGCACGCCTTCTCGCTGGCCCTGCGCGACGATCCGGAAAACCCCAACCTCCATTTCCTCAACGGCCTCGCCTATCACCTGGGGTTCGTCAAGGGGGCGCACGGAAATCGGGAACTGGCGGAAACGGGTTATCTGGTGGCGCTAAGGCTCGATCCAAACCACGGCCCGGCGACCACCATGCTCGGCCAGCTTTATCTCGATACCGGCCGATACGAACTGGCGCAGGACATCCTGATGCGCGGTTACGGCATGGACCACGAGCGCGTCGCCACCCTCAAAGGACTGGCCGTCGCCTCGTACTACGCCCGTGATGTTCCGACCGCCCTGTGGGCGATCAGGAAGGTGGAGGGCGTTGAAAATCCTTGGACCGCGGAGACGGCGCGCAGCACAGCGTTGATCCACGCCGCCGCGGGTGATTTCACGACGGCGGATAACCGTCTGGCGATATACGGCCATCTGGAAAACGATACGATACGCACCAGAGCGGTGACCAGGCGTGTCGCGCAATGGCGGCGCACCCACGACGAACTCACCCTCGCACAGTCGCAGGATGACGTGCCGGAATCGAAGGCATCCGATCCGGCGACCGATTCCCCCGCTGGTGCGTCCGACGACCTTTTGGCCAGGGATGGCGGCAGCTTTGGCATCGGCGCCGACAGTGGCGGTGGCGGCGACAATGGCGATGG
>JAPHTL010000350.1 GCA_026193355.1 Rhodospirillales bacterium | reverse complement strand
GTGGAAAGGCCAGCGACCGCTGCGGCAGCCAACAGAATTTTTTTGGAAACCATGTTTAAACTCCTCACCTCGTTTATGCCTTTTACAACGCCGGAAATCCGGCATACCCCTATCTTGCCCGCAACCATGATTGCTATTGTTTTTGCATGTCCATTCCGGGCGGTAAACTTGACACCTCGCTCGGGGAAACCCCGTTCAGCATTTCCCGGCGAAGTTTTCTCGGTGGAATCGGTTTGTTCATCGCAACATAGCACGTGCCTCCTGAGCCGTCATGGGGTGGACACCCATATCAGGAAAGTTTTCAGTAAGTTGTCGGATCAGTGCGGCGTTATCCGGGGCCAATGCCCCATCGGACAAAAGCGTGTTGTTCTCAAATCCTATCCGTGGGTGGCCGCCAAGCGCCGCAGCGGTAAGCGCGCAGGCCCCTTCCGCCGGGCCAAAGGCGCAAACGCCCCAGAACCCCGTTCCGGCCTCGCCGCGCCAAACGTCGAGAAATGGCAAAAGATCATCGGGGCGGGAAGACCGGTCTTTCAGGTATCGGCCCAGCACGAACAGCACGAAGGGATGCTCATCCTTGATGACGCCATTTTTTTGCAGATCGAAAAACCGGGACAGGTCCGCGGCGTCATAAACGATGTATTGGGGCAGGACCCCTTCATCCTTCATCCATGCGCAAAAATCGGCGGCTTCGTCTTCCGCCCCCGCATCCGGGACCAGTTCACGGATGGCCAGCGAAACGGCCTCGGGCCGCAGATCACGAACCGCAGCCATTTGCTGCTGGCGGTTGAACATCCCGACCGCCTCGGTCGTCACCTGAACGATCAGATCATCACCAACCGCCTTGCGAACGGCGGACGTCGCAATGCGATAGGCATCCGGGTCGATGCTGTGCCGACCTTCGGCATCGCGAACATGCAAGTGCAGCAGCGCAGCGCCCGCATCCATACAAGCCTTCGCCTCTCGCGCGATTTCATCGGGTGTGACCGGCAAGGCCGGATGGTCAGCCCTGGTCTTGCGTGCACCGGTCGGCGCCACCGAAACAATTACAGGCGACGTCGTTTTCATCGGGCCGTCACCTTCTGCCGCCCCTTCTTCGCCTTTGCGGCGCCGCTGTCCTTCAGGGCATCGTTTATGGCCAGTTCCAGCTTGTCGACGATTTCAACCAATTGTTCGGATGTCACGATGTAGGGCGGGGCCAGCAGAATGTGATCCCCGGCAACGCCATCCACACCACCGCCACCGGGATAGCAGACCATGCCGCGCTCCATGGCGTTCGCCTTGATTCGCGCGTTCAGCTTCAGTTTTGGATCGAACGGTTTCTTGGTCTGCCGGTCGGCGACAAGCTCCACCCCCCTGAACAGGCCACGACCGCGGATATCGCCGACAAACGGGCTTTCGGAAAAACGATCCCGCAGCAACTTGTCGAAAGCCTTTCCCTGTCTGCGCACGGCTTTCAGCAGATCACGTCCGATAATCGCATCCTGGATGGCCAGCGCCGCCGTGCAGGCCATGGGATGGCCGATATAGGTATGGCCGCTCAGGAAACTGCCGGAGCCTTTGCCGATGGCGTCAAAAACCTTTCCTGAAACAAACACGGCGCCGATTGGCTGATATCCACCGCCCAATCCCTTGGCCACAGCCATCAGGTCGGGGGTGACCTTGTCCTGTTCGCAGGCGTGAAGGGTGCCCGTCCGCCCCATGCCGCACATCACCTCGTCAAGGATCAAAAGCACGCCGTACTTGTCACAGATCTCGCGCACATGCCTGAAATAACCGGCTGCTGGCGGCACCACGCCGAGCGTTGCGCCAACCACCGTCTCCGCCACGAAGGCCGCTACATTTTCCGGACCTGCTTCGAGAATGGCTGCTTCCAGTTCCCCGGCCATGCGCTTTCCATAGGCCCTTTCCGATTCCCCCGGAATCTGCCCGCGATAGGCATAGCAAGGGCCAATTCGCCGGACTTCCATCAGCATCGAGTCGAAACCGGCGCGGCGACCAACGTTGCCGCCAACGGAAAGCGCCCCGAGGGTATTGCCGTGATAGCTCTGGTTACGGGCGATGAAAATGCGGCGACTTTCCTGTCCTTTTTCCACGTGGTAGCGCCGCGCCAGTTTGATCGCCGTTTCAACGGCTTCCGATCCACCCGAAACGAAATAGACTTTCTCCATCCCCTCAGGCGCGTGGGCGATCATGGTATCCGCCAGACGTTCCATTGGCTCGTTGGTGAAGAAGGCCGTATGGGCGAAGGCAAGCTTGTCCAGCTGTTCGTGGAGTGCCGCGCGCACCCCGGCGTCACTGTGACCAAGGCACGAAACGGCGGCGCCGCCTGATGCATCAATGTAGCGTTTGCCTTTCGTATCAACGATGTAGACGCCATCGCCATGGGACGCGACCGGAAGACCGCCCTTCAGATTGCGGTGGAAAACACTGCTCATTATCTTTTTCCTTTCCTGCGCCTGACCGGCGTTTCCTGCCAGTACGCACCGAATTCCTCCAACTGCCGCTCGCTTTCGGCGATCTTTTCGAGCACTGCATCGCCGCCACGTGAGGCAATCAGCGCAACAAGGGCTTGGGCCACCGCCATTGGCCCGACGAAAGACTGGTAAAACGAGGGGCTGTCGTCCCCGGCATAGAGCGTGACCGTCGCGTTCTTGGCGAGGGGGGATACGGGGCTGTCGGTCAGGGCGATCACCTTCGCCCCCTTGCCGACCGCATATCCGGCGGCTTTGACGCTCCAGTCCGTATAAGGACTAAGCCCGATAACGAACAGGACATCGTCACTGCAGATGCGGCGCAGGGCATCGGCAAAGGCGCCGCCGCGCCCATCCAGGAGAACGGCATCCGCACGGAACATGCTGTAGGCGTAATGAAAGGCATAAG
>JAPHTL010000352.1 GCA_026193355.1 Rhodospirillales bacterium | reverse complement strand
GTTCACCGGCTCCACCGCGGTTGGCAAGCTTTTGATGCGCCAATGCGCGGACACCGTCAAAAAGGTCAGCCTCGAACTGGGCGGCAACGCGCCGTTCATTGTTTTCGATGATGCGGATCTCGATGCCGCCGTGGCGGGGGTGATGGCCTCGAAATACCGAAATACGGGCCAGACCTGCGTCTGCGCCAATCGCATCTATGTGCAGGACGGCGTCTATGACGCCTTTGCCGAGAAACTGGCGTCGTCGGTCAAGGCGCTGAAGGTCGGCCCCGGCCTTGGGGGTGAAACCCATCAAGGCCCCCTGATCAATGCGGCCGCGCTGGAAAAGGTCGAACGGCTGGTCAAGGATGCCATTGACAAGGGCGCACGGGTCATCACCGGCGGCAAGCGTCACGAACTGGGCGGCACCTTCTTTCAGCCGACCATCCTTGCCGATGTGACCTCCGCGATGGATTGTTGCCAGGAAGAGATCTTCGGTCCCGTCGCGCCGCTCTACCGTTTCAGGACCGAGGAAGAGGCCGTGCAGATGGCGAACGACACGCGTTATGGCCTTGCCGCCTATTTCTATGCGCGCGATGTCGGACGGGTATGGCGCGTTTCCGAAGGTCTGGAATACGGGATTGTCGGGATCAACGAGGGGATCATCAGCACCGAGGTCGCGCCGTTTGGCGGGGTGAAGGAAAGCGGCATCGGCCGCGAGGGGTCCAAGTACGGACTGGAAGAATTTCTCGAGATCAAGTACCTCTGCCACGGCGGACTCGACAAATAGCCGTCGGGCAGTGACGATGATGCGGCAACGCGATCTTTTGGGGGGCAACAGTTGGCCGAGTACGATTACGACCTGATCACGATCGGGGCCGGTTCCGGCGGCGTCCGCGCCAGCCGTATGGCCGCAAAATTCGGCGCGAAGGTGGCGGTTTGCGAAGAAGACCGCGTCGGTGGCACCTGTGTGCTGCGCGGTTGCGTTCCGAAAAAGCTGCTCGTCTACGGGGCCCACTTCGCCGATGAATTCGATCTGGCGTCCAGCTTCGGCTGGACGGTCGGTGAGGCGAGTCACGACTGGTGCACGCTGGTCAACAACAAGAACCGGGAGCTTGATCGCCTCAACGGCATCTATCAGCGCATCCTGCGCGAAAACGGAGTCTCCATCCTGAACGGTCGCGGCCGGGTGGTTGACGACCACACCGTCGAGGTCGCGGGCAAGACCCATACCGCGGCGCATATCCTTTTGGCGACCGGATCGTGGCCCTTCATGCCCGACATTCCGGGTATCGAACACGCCATCACCTCGAACGAGGCGCTCGATCTTCTGCAATTGCCCGAACGCATGGTGGTGGTCGGCGGCGGCTACATCGCGGTAGAGTTCGCGGGTATCTTCAACGCGTTGGGCGTCAAGGTCGATCTTGTCATTCGCGCCGATGCTGTCCTGCGTGGATTCGATGAAGACCTGCGCGTGACGCTGAGCGAGGAAATGACCAAGCGCGGGATCACGATCCACAGCGAATGCGTTGTCCGCTCCATCGAGAAGGACGGAAAGGGCTATTCCCTGCGCATGGCGCATGGGGACCTTCTGGAAACGGATCTTGTTCTTTATGCGACCGGACGGCGGCCAAAGACCGATGGATTGGGGCTGGAGACGATTGGCGTCGCGATGGATGACAAGGGCGCGGTCGTCGTCGACGAATACAACCGCACCTCCGTACCCTCGGTCTATGCGGTGGGCGATATCACCAACCGGATGAACCTGACCCCCGTGGCGCTGGCTGAAGGCATGGCGCTGGCCAATACGCTGTACAACAATGAACCGATGACGGTGGATTACACCAACATCGCCACCGCCGTTTTCAGCCAGCCCGAGGTTGCCACGGTCGGCCTGAGTGAGGTCGAGGCCCGCGAAAAGCACGGCGCGGTCGACATCTATGTTTCGCGCTTCAGGCCGATGAAGGTGACGCTCAGTGATCGCGACGAACGCACCTTCATGAAATTGGTCGTCGACCGCAAGACCGACCGGGTGTTGGGCTGCCACATGGTCGGCGATGACGCGGCCGAGATCGTTCAGGGTCTGGCGATCGCGCTTAAATGCGGGGCGACCAAGAAGCAGTTCGACTCGACCATCGGCATCCACCCGACGGCGGCGGAAGAATTCGTCACCATGCGCGAGAAATTGCCCGATCATGGCGAGTAAGACCTGATTTTATTCGGGTTTCTTCGTTGTCATTCGCCCGCCATTCCCCCAGAATGGGGGGCAAGCCTTTGATTCAGGAAGGCTTGAACGGGGGCAGAAATGACCCATCAGTTCACCACCGATCAATTTGCGGCCGATCCCGCTGGTGACAAACGCCATGCGACGCTTTCTGCGCGCGGAATCACCAAGATCTATCACACCGGTGAGGTGGATGTGCACGCGCTGCGCGGCGTCGATCTGGACCTTTTTGAATCCGAAATGGCGGTGTTGCTCGGCCCGTCGGGCAGCGGGAAATCGACACTTCTCAACATCCTTGGCGGACTCGACCGGCCAACCGCCGGAGAGGTTCTGTTCGACGGCAATCCCCTGACCGGGATGAGTGACAGCGGGCTGACGGCGTTTCGCCGCGACCACGTTGGTTTCGTTTTTCAGTTCTATAACCTCGTGCCCAGCCTGACGGCGTTGGAGAACATCGCGCTTGTCACCGAAATAGCGCCGGACCCGATGACCCCGGACGAGGCCCTTTCCATGGTCGGCCTGGAAGGGCGGGGCGATCATTTCCCCGCGCAGCTTTCGGGCGGCGAACAGCAGCGCGTCGCCATCGCTCGCGCCATCGCCAAGCGGCCGCGCATTCTTCTGTGCGACGAGCCGACCGGAGCGCTGGACAGCAAGACGGGTGTGCGGGTTCTCGAAGCGATCGAACGGGTCAACCGCGACCTCGGCACGACAACGGCCCTGATTACCCACAACGCCGGCATGGCCGCGATGGCGGATCGTGTCGTCCGTTTCGCCGATGGTCATATCGTAGAGGTGTCGGAAAACGATATCCGCCAGCCTGCGAGCGAACTGTCATGGTGAGGGGTAGGGCAATGGGCGTTTTGTCCGCCCTGAACCGAAAGCTGGTCCGGGACCTGTGGCGGTTGCGCGGACAGGTGCTTGCCGTGGCCCTTGTCGTGGCTTCCGGCGTCGGTGTTCTGATCATGTCGCTGGGTACGCTGGGCGCGCTGGAGCGCATGGCCGAGACCTATTACGAACGTTATCGCTTCGCCCATGTCTTCGCCGCCGTCAAAAGGGCGCCGGAAAGGCTGGCGCACCGGATCGCCGAGATCCCCGGCGTTCAGGCCGTCGAGACGCGGATCGTCGATTACGCCATTCTCGACCTTCCGGGGATGGAGGAGCCCGTGATCGGCAAGCTGGTCTCGATCCCCGAGCGGGGGGAACAGCACCTCAACCGGATTGTCCTGCGCAGTGGCCGGTTTGTTTCGCCCGGTCACCCCGAAGAGGTCGTCGTCGGTGAGCCTTTCGCCATTGCCCATGGTCTTTCTCCCGGCGATACGTTTCAGGCTGTGATCAACGGATACAAGCGGACGGTGCGGGTCGTGGGCGTCGCCCTTTCGCCGGAATTTGTTTACGCCATTGCGCCGGGTGGCCTGATGCCCGATGACCGGCGGTTTGGAATCCTCTGGATGGGGCGCGAGGCCCTTACCGCCGCCTTCGACATGGAAGGGGCGTTCAACGATGTCGCCCTTTCGCTTCTTCATGGCGCGTCGCAGGGCAGGGTGATCGATGCGCTGGATCGCATCCTCAAACCCTATGGCGCCATTGCCGCCTTCGGGCGTGAGGATCAGGAATCAAACTGGTTCCTGATGAACGAGATCAAGCAACTCGGAACCACGGCGACGATCATGCCGGCCATCTTCCTGACGGTCGCGGCGTTCCTGTGCCACATGGTGATGACCCGGATGATTGCGACCGAGCGCGATGAGATCGGATTGCTCAAGGCTTTCGGTTACGGCAATGCGGCGGTTGGCTGGCACTATGCGAAGCTGGTGATCGTCATGACCATGGTTGGTGTCGTCCTCGGGTGGGGGTTGGGCCTCGTCATGGGCCGCTACATGACGACGATGTATGCGGATTTCTTCAAGTTTCCGTTCGTTTTCTATTACATGTCGCCCGGCGCATTCGCCCTGGCTGCGGGAATCAGCCTCGTTGTCGCCCTTCTGGCGGCCATGGGGGCGGTGCGCGCCGCCGTGGCCCTGTCCCCGGCCGAGGCCATGCGTCCGCCGTCACCGACCCTTTTCAGAAGGGCGGGCGGTGTTGCCGCGGTGCTGGGACGGGTGCTCGACCAGCCGACGCGCATCATCCTCCGGCAGATTGTTCGTTGGCCGGTGCGCGCGGCCATGTCATCCATCGGCATTGCATTGGCGGTTGGGCTGTTGATCACCTCGATGCAGTGGGTCGACGCCATAAACCGGCTTGTCGACGTCTATTTCGCTCAGGCGCAGCGGCAGAACATATCGGTCGGCCTTGCCGATATAAGGCCCGCTTCGGCGGTTGGTGAAATGGCGCGCCTGCCCGGCGTACGGGCGGCGGAGGGGGCGCGGTTTGTTTCGGTGCGTCTCCGCGCCAACGGCGTGTCAAGGCGTGAGGCGATCATCGGCATTTCGGAGAACGCC
>JAPHTL010000096.1 GCA_026193355.1 Rhodospirillales bacterium | reverse complement strand
CGTCACCTGGAAGAAGAGGAAAAGGCGCTTCTCGATACGGCGGCGATTCTCAAGGTCGCACCTGCCGAGGTTCCCGCACGGGTCGCCGCACTGATGGAAGACCGCAAGAAGCTGGAGCGCGAATTGTCGGAATCGCGCCGTGCGCTGGCCTCCGGTGGTGGCGGTCAGTCGGCGGATGGCGGTGCGGAAGCAAAGGAAATCGGCGGCGTTCGCTTCATCGGCAAGACGTTTGATGGCCTTCCCGCCAAGGAACTCAAGGGTCTGACGGATGACCTGAAGGCGAAGATCGGCAGCGGTGTCGTTGCGGTAATTGCGATCAATGATGGCAAGGCGTCACTGGTCGTCGGCGTTACCGAAGACCTGATTGGCAAAAAGGACGCCGTTGCGCTGGTCCGTATCGGATCGGAGGCGCTGGGCGGCAAGGGCGGCGGTGGCCGCCCGGATATGGCGCAGGCTGGCGGGCCGGACGGTAACAAGGCTGATGCCGCGATAGCCGCCATTGAAGCGGCGCTGGCGGGATAAGGATGCCCATTTGACACACTGGCTTCGCGACTGGCGGCGACCGGAGGTTCTTCTGATCCTTCTGTCCATCGCCATGCCGTTGTCGCTCAGCAGCTGGATGGCGTTGATCAACAACTTCGCCATCGAACGCGCCGCCTTTGACGGCGCGATGATTGGACAGCTTCAAAGCCTTCGCGAGGTTCCCGGTTTTCTGGCCTTCGCCGTCGTGTTCCTGCTGCTTTTGTTTCGGGAACAAACCCTCGCCTTTGTGACCCTTGTGCTGCTGGGCATCGGCATGGCCGCGACCGGGTTTTTGCCGACCTTCTGGGGGTTGTGTCTGACGACCCTGATTTCCAGCATCGGCTTTCATTATTTCGAGACGATCCGCAATTCCCTGTCCCTGCAATGGACAACGCGGGAAAACGCGCCGGTGCTGTTGGGGCGGATCATTGCGGCAGGTTCCTTCGCCTCGGTCGCCATCTTCGGCCTGAACTGGCTGGCGCTGGATGTTCTGAACATCGATATCAGCTGGGTATTCCTGATGGGCGGCGTACTGACCATCGCCATCACCCTTTTCGCCTGGGCCGCTTTCCCGCGGTTCGAGGAAAAGGTGGTTCAGCACAGGAAGCTGATCCTGCGCCGCCGCTACTGGCTTTATTACGCCCTGACCTTCATGCAGGGCGCGCGTCGGCAGATCTTCGTCGTTTTTGCGGGCTTCCTGATGGTCGAGAAGTTCGGCTTTACGGCGGGCGAGGTATCCCTGATGTTCCTCGCCAACATGGTTATCAACATCTACGCCGCACCGCGCATCGGCAGGCTGATTGTGCGGCTGGGCGAAAGGCGCGCCCTGACCATCGAGTATACGGGCCTGATTGTTGTGTTTTCCGCCTATGCGCTTGTCGAAGCCGCCTGGGCTGCGGTGATTCTCTACATCCTTGATCACCTGTTCTTCGCCATGGCAATTGCCGTGAAGACCTATTTCCAGAAAATCGCCGATCCCGCGGATATCGCGCAAACGGCGGGAGTCGCCTTCACCATCAACCATATCGCGGCGGTGGTCATTCCGGTCGCGTTCGGCCTTCTTTGGCTGACATCGCCGGGGGTTGTCTTCATGGCGGGTGCTGGCATGGCGGCAGCGTCGCTGTTGTTGACCCAACTGGTTCCGCGCGATCCCGATGCCGGAAACGAGGTTTCGCTGCCCTGGCGAAAGGTCGTTATCGAGGCGGCCGAATAGGGGCGGTTGATCGCGCCGCGCAGACACCCTAATTTGTCGGGGTGCCGAACAATCTATGAAAGGGCGAACGCGCCATGAAATTCACGGGTACCGATACCTATGTCGCCAGCGAAGACCTGAAGGTGGCGGTCAATGCCGCCATTACGCTGGAACGCCCCCTTTTGATCAAGGGTGAGCCGGGGACGGGAAAGACCGTTCTTGCGCAGGAAATCGCGCGCGCCGTTGATGCCCCGTTGCTTCAGTGGCACATCAAGTCGACGACCAAGGCCCAGCAGGGCCTTTACGAATATGACGCCGTATCGCGCCTTCGCGATTCGCAACTGGGCGATGCGCGGGTTGAAGACATCTCCAATTACATCAAGAAGGGGAAGCTGTGGGAGGCGTTCGATTCGGAAAAACGCCCCGTCCTTCTGATCGATGAAATCGACAAGGCCGATATCGAATTTCCCAACGATCTGTTGCTGGAACTGGATCGCATGGAGTTCCACGTCTACGAGACGAAGGAAACGATCCGGGCGACGAACCGGCCCATCGTGGTCATTACCTCGAACAACGAAAAGGAACTGCCCGACGCTTTCCTGCGCCGCTGTTTCTTCCATTACATCCGGTTTCCCGATGAGGAGACGATGAAGGAGATTGTCGAGGTCCACTTCCCCAAGCTGAAGGACCGCCTGCTGCGTGAGGCCATGGGCGCGTTTTACGAGGTGCGTGACGTGCCGGGGCTGAAAAAGAAGCCATCGACATCGGAATTGCTGGACTGGATCAAGTTACTGCTGGCCGAGGATATCCCGCCCGAAGCCCTGCGATCCAAGGACCGCAAGGACCTGATTCCCCCGCTTCATGGCGCGCTTTTGAAGAACGAGCAGGACGTCCATCTGTTCGAACGTCTGGCCTTCATCAATCGCCGGGAAGGCCGGTAACGGGCCGGGCGGGGGACGCGCGATGCCCCTAGACGATCTCGAAGCTATGCGTGATTTCCGCAGTCTTGCCAAGCATGATCGAGGCCGAGCAATATTTCTCGGCCGACAAGTTGATGGCGCGTTCGACGGTCTTTTCCTTCACACCCGCACCCTTCACGGTGAAATGCATATGGATTTTGGTGAACACCTTGGGGATCTCGTCGGCGCGTTCGGCGGTCAGGGTGATGTCCACGTCCTCGACCGGCTCACGCGCCTTCCTGATGATCGAAAGCACGTCGATGGCGGTGCATCCGCCCGCGCCCATGAGCATCATTTCCATCGGGCTTGGCCCCAGGTTGCGCCCGCCGAACTCCGGGCGGGCGTCCATGACGATGCCGTGGCCGGACGGGCTTTCGCCCATGAAGGTCATGCCGTCGATCCATTTGACGCGGGCTTCCATGAT
>JAPHTL010000198.1 GCA_026193355.1 Rhodospirillales bacterium | reverse complement strand
TTGGAAACCTTCTCGATAATGCAATCAAATTTTCCGGCAAGGGAGCTGTTATTCGTCTTTCGGCTGAGGTTATTGGCAATGAGGCGCGATTTTCGATCGCCGATCAGGGCAGTGGAATGACAAAAAATGAGGTTTCCATCGCGCTGGAACCGTTTAGGCAGGTCGATGGCAGCATAGCGAGGAAAAACGAGGGAATGGGATTGGGACTTCCTCTTGCACGGGCTTTTGCGGAAATTCACGGTGGTCAATTGCAGATTGAAAGCACTCCCGGCAAGGGTACAACCGTGACACTGGTTCTGCCGCAAAAAGAACGGGAATAGAGCCATGTTTGGCGTAACTGTTACGCTCATGGAAATGGCACTTGCCCTGGCAGTTGGTATCAGCGCCACGCTGTTTGTGGTTAATAGACGCCTCAGGAACACTCATCGGGAATTGCAGGAATTATCGGGACGACGGCGAGATGCTGAGCTGGCGTTGGAGGAAAGTGAAAGCAGATTAGAGGCTTTCTTTCAGGAAGCGCCTGCCGGTCTGGTCATGTTCGACCGGGAACTTCGCTATATAAAAATCAATCATACACTGGCCGCCCATGGCGGTCTGTCCCCCGAGGAACATGTCGGCAAACGTTTCCGTGATGTCGTTCCGGAAATCGCCGAGGCAGCCGAAGCGCCTTTCCGTCAGGTTCTGGAAACCGGCCTGCCGTTAACCAGTGTCATTACGGAGGCGGCGGGCCCGACCGACCTCGAGCCACAAACCTGGCTGTCGTCGTTCTTTCCATTGACAGGGCAGAATGGCCAGATAAACGGCGTGGGAACCGTTTCCGTCAATATCACCGAGCAGAAAAACGCCGAAGAAAGAATCCGCCGTCTCAACGAAGAGCTCGAGGAAAGAATTGCCGCGCGTACAATGGAACTCGCCCATGAAAAGGAAAAGGTTGAAAACTACCTGTCAATTGCGGGGACAATGATCCTTGCCCTCGATTCCAGCGGGGTGGTGACGATGGTCAACACCAAGGGGTGCAAGGTTCTTGGCTACGAACAGGATGAAATCATCGGGAAAAACTGGTTCGAGAACTTCATCGATGAAGCCCAACTTTCCGAGGTTAAAACGGCGTTCAGCAGCATCATGTCCGGCGATATCGAGCCGGTGGAGCACTTCGAAAATGCGGTTGTTTTGAAGGATGGCGGTTCAAGGCTGATCGCCTGGAACAACACCTACGTCAGGGATTTGGACGGGAATATCGTTGGTTGCCTCAGCGCCGGTGAGGACATCACAGAAAGAAAGGCGACAGAAGAGGCCCTGCGGATCAGCAGGGAGCGCATGAACCAGAGCCAGGAATTCGCCAACATCGGAACCTGGGACTGGAATGTCCGGACGGGCGAACTCTACTGGTCAGACCGTATTGCGCCCCTGTTCGGCTACGCCAAGGGGGAGCTGGAAACCACCTACGAAAACTTCGTGGGGGCCATTCATCCCGATGATCGCCAGATTGTTCAGGATGCGGTCATGGCCTGCGTTGAGAAGGGCGAAGAATACAATCTTACCCACAGGGTTGTCTGGCCGGATGGTACGATCCGATGGCTTCTGGAAAAAGGCGATGTGGTACGCGATGCGGAGGGTGCGCCGCTAAACATGCTGGGTGTGGTTCAGGATGTAACCGAAGCGAAATGGGCAGAAGATGAAATCCGCCGACTTGGACGACGCAACCGGCTGATTCTGGACGCCGCTGGTGATGGTATATACGGGCTGGATATGAATGGGATCTGCACCTTCATCAACCCGGCTGCCGCCGCCATGCTGGGCTATGAGGCGGAAGACCTCAAGGGCCGTGAACTGCACAAAATCGTGCACCACAGCCATGCCGACGGTACGCCTTATCCCGCCGCCGATTGCCCTATCGCTTCGGCCTTTCGCGACGGCGGGGAACGCTCCGTGGCGGACGAGGTATTCTGGCGTAAGGACGGGACAAGTTTTTCCGTCGATTACACTTCGACCCCGATTATTGAGGACGGTGAAATCAAGGGGGCCGTGGTGGTGTTCCGTGATGTCAGCGAGCGCAAGGAAATGCAGGCGCAACTGGTGCAGTCGTCGAAAATGGCGACGTTGGGCGAGATGGCGACTGGCGTCGCCCATGAATTGAACCAGCCACTCAACGTCATCCGCATGGCGGCCGACAATATTCGCCGAAAGGCCGGGAAGGGTGCCGCCGATCCAGGGTACCTGATGGACAAGCTGGAAAAGATCAACGGGCAGATCGACCGCGCCGCGGCGATCATCGACCACATGCGGATTTTTGGCCGCAAGGCGACATCAATGCCACAGCAGCTTGACCTGCGCAACGTGGTCCGGCAATCGCTGGGCATGATCGAACAGCAATTGCGCCTGTCCGATATTGAGGTAAGGACAAAGTTTTGCGAGGATTGCCAACCGGTGAACGGCCACCAGGTCCAGTTGGAGCAGGTTCTCCTGAACCTGCTGGGCAATGCGCGTGACGCCATCAAGGCCAGCGGCGGCGAGGATGCCCGTGGCGTCATTGATATCATTGTCTCAAACGAGGATGAAAAATGGATCAGGATGGTGGTGCGTGACAGTGGCGGCGGAATCGACGCGGCTGTTCTCAAACGTATTTTCGAACCCTTCTTCACGACAAAGGAGGTGGGGCATGGAACCGGCTTGGGCCTTTCGATCAGCTACGGCATCATCCGTGACATGGGTGGAAGCATAACGGCGTCCAATGTTGATGGCGGCGCTGAATTCGTGATTTCCTTACCTGTAAGGATAGAAGGCCAATCCACCGCGGCAGCCTGACACAGCCAGAATCTGCGATTTCGTCTTGACCCGGCGGCCGGGCGCCCTACCCGTTCGGGGGTTGTCTGCGACTTCTCCCTCGCCCATAACTGCGTTGCCCGGCCAGCACCCCTCCATTCTGGGGGTGGGCCAAGGTCAACGGAAATCAGACAGCACGACGGGAGCCGCAGCGCCATGAGCAAGTTCAACACACTCGACGACATCAACGTTGCTGGCAAGCGGGTGCTTGTCCGCGCGGACCTCAATGTACCCATGCAGGACGGCAAGGTTACAGACACGACACGGATCGACCGCACCGTGCCGACGCTGCGCGAATTGATGGA
>JAPHTL010000151.1 GCA_026193355.1 Rhodospirillales bacterium | reverse complement strand
TGTTCAGCCGCGACAAGCAGGAGCCGAGCGCATCCATCGTCCTGAACATGCAGGGTTCGAAGAGGCTTGATCGTGAACAGGTTCTGGCCATCCAGCACCTTGTCGCCGCAGCTGTTCCCTCGCTGATTCCCAACCAGATTTCGATCGTCGATGAAAAAGGCAACCTGCTGGCGCGTGGTTTTGAAGATGGCGCGGCGGACCTGTTCGCCCAGGATTCAGAACAGAAACGTCTGGCCTACGAGAACCGCCTGGCCAGAACCATCGAGGAAATTCTCGAGAAAACAGTCGGCTTCGGCAAGGTTCGCGCAGAGATTCGCGCCGACATGGACTTCGACAGGGTGACGACAAATCAGGAGACCTATGATCCCGACGGTCAGGTCGTTCGCTCGACAAGCTCCATCCAGGAAGCCGCCAATTCCAACGATTCACAGAACGAGACCCCAACCACCGTTGCGACCAACCTTCCCGACACCAACCTTGGCCAGGGCAATGGCGCATCAAGCAACAGCAACGAAAACCGCAACGAGGAAACGGTCAACTACGAGATTTCGAAGACGGTCAAAAGCACCGTCAGGGAAACCGGCATTGTACGACGCCTGTCCGTCGCCGTTCTTGTCGACGGCAACTACACGACCGACGCCAATGGCGAGCAAACCTATCAGCCCCGCCCTGCCCAGGAAATGGAGCAACTGGCGACCCTCGTGCGTACGGCTATTGGTTTTGAGGAAGACCGCGGCGACACCGTCGAGGTTGTGAACATGCGGTTTGTCGACACCCTGGTGGAAGAAGAGGTGCAATTGACGCTGTTCTTCGGACTCGGCAAGGCTGAATTGATGCGGATGGCTGAAATTCTTGTTCTCAGCATCGTTGCAATCCTTGTTATCCTGCTTGTGGTGCGGCCGCTGGTATCGCGCGCATTCGAAGCCATCCCGAGTGCGGAGGAGCAACGTGCGTTGCTGGCGGAAGCCGCTGGCGGAAGGGCGCTGACGGCGCCGTCCGTAACCGAACGCCCGCCCGCGGAAGACGACACCTTCGAAGAGCTTATCGACATCGATCGCGTCGAGGGCCGCGTCAAGGCGTCATCGGTCAAGAAGGTCGGCGAGATCGTCGAGAAACACCCGGAAGAGGCAATCGCCATCATCCGGAACTGGATGTATCAGGCAACAGCAGGAAGCTAAGCCGTGGCAAAGGTGAAAGACGATTACCGAAGCCTGAGCGGCCCACAAAAGGCCGCGATGTTCATGCTCGCCCTCGGCGAGGATCATGCCTCAGCGTTGTTCGCGATGATGGACGACGAGGAGTTGCGCGAACTGTCACAGGCCATGGCCAATCTGGGCGGCATCAGTTCTTCACTGGTGGAACGGTTGTTTGTCGAATTCGCCGACCAGTTGTCGAGCACCGGCTCGCTTGTCGGTTCCTACGACAGTACGGAACGTCTCCTGGGGAAAACGCTGCCAAAGGATCGCGTATCCCAGATCATGGAAGAAATCCGCGGCCCCGCAGGTCGAACCATGTGGGACAAGCTGGGCAACGTCAACGAGGCGGTTCTGGCGAACTACTTCAAGAACGAATACCCGCAGACCGTCGCCGTTGTTCTTTCCAAACTGAAGCCTGATCACGCAGCGCGGGTTCTTTCGTCCTTGCCCGAACAGTTCGCCATGGAAGTCATCATGCGCATGCTGCGGATGGAATCCGTACAGAAGGAAATTCTCGATTCCGTCGAGAAAACACTGCGCGCCGAATTCATGAGCAACCTGGCGCGCACGGCGCGACGCGATTCGCATGAAATGATGGCGGATATCTTCAATAACCTGGACAGGAATACGGAAAACCGGTTCATGTCCGCCCTTGAAGAGCGAAATCGGGAATCGGCCGAACGCATCAAGCAGCTGATGTTCACCTTCGACGATCTCATCCGTATCGACTCGTCGGGCATCCAGATGATCCTGCGGCAGGTGGAAAAGGATCGTCTGGCCCTCGCCCTCAAGGGCGCATCGGACGGCCTGAAGGATCTTTTCTTCAAGAACATGTCAGAACGCGCCGGAAAGATGCTGCGCGAGGACATGGAGGCGATGGGGCCTGTCCGCCTGAGCGATGTCGACGAGGCGCAGGCCGAGGTCGTCGCACTCGCCAAGCAACTGGCCGATTCCGGCGAGATCGTGATCTCGGCGCCGGGCGAAGAAGACGAACTGATTTTCTAGGTGATGGAAAAGGGAATGACGCCAGTTCGCAAATTCCTCTTCGATACGGAGTTCGATCCGTTCGAACTGCCGCCGTTGCCGAAGGCGAAGGCCTCA
>JAPHTL010000256.1 GCA_026193355.1 Rhodospirillales bacterium | reverse complement strand
ACGAGTCCGTAGCGCCAGGGGTCGACCGCCGCGTCGAGGTCGCTATAGTCGATGGCGATCAGCAGGGCGTAGAAGGGTGCGAGCAAAAAGGCTGCCGTGAACGACCGCCAGAATCCATCCGGGGTCTTGTCGAAATAATCCATGCCAGCCGGGTCCGATCGCGCCAGACGATAGGCGCCATAGACGGCCCTTGCGATCTCGGCCGGTGTAATCATAGTTTCGGTGGTGCGTCTTCGCTGAAAAAGCGGTTGAGAACGGTTCCGTAGATTGCGGTCAACAAATGGATGTCGTCTATGGGGACGCGCTCGTCGACCTTGTGTGCGGTGGCGTTCGTCATGCCGAATTCGGCGACGGGGCAGAGGTCCTTGATAAAGCGCGCATCCGATGTCCCCCCCGACGTGCTGAGCACCGGCTGTTCGCCCACCACGCGATTGATCGCCTCGCCCAGGATGTTGCTGAGTCGGCCCGGTGGGGTCAGAAAGGATTCGCCTGAAACCGATATGGACAGGTCGTAATCGCCGCCTGCTGCATCGAACCGCGCACGCAACCATTTCTCGATGGCGGCGCTGTCGTGCAAGTCATTGAAGCGGATGTTGAACCCGGCGGTGGCCTTTGCGGGGATGACGTTCGTCGCCGCATTGCCGACATCGACCGTGGTGATTTCAAGGTTGGACGCCTGGAAATGGTCGGAGCCAGCATCAAGCGGTTCAGCGGTGATGGCGTTCAGCATGCGGACCATGCGCGGCACGGGATTGTCCGCCAGTTGGGGATAGGCTGTGTGCCCCTGAACGCCGGCTACTTTCAGGATGCCGTTCATGCTGCCCCGGCGGCCGATTTTCACGGTGTCACCGATACGCTCCACATTGGTCGGTTCCCCGACCAGGCAGGCGTCGATGGTCTCGCCCCGCGCCTTCAGCCATTCGAGCATCTTTACCGTGCCGTTTATGGCCGGGCCTTCCTCGTCGCCGGTGATCAGGAAGCTTATGGATCCGGGCATGGCTCCCTTTTGCTGATCGATGAACGCCGCGACCGCCGATGCCATACAGGCGATCGCCGCCTTCATGTCGGACGCGCCGCGGCCCCATAGCATGTCATCGCGGATCGTTCCGGCAAAGGGGTCGACGGTCCATGCCGCGTGATCGCCCACCGGAACAACATCGGTATGGCCGGCGAAGCAGAAATGCGGGCCGCTATCGCCAATCCTGGCGTAAAGATTGTCCACATCGGGTGTGCCTGCTTCGGAAAACGGCAGGCGGTGGCAGGTGAATCCCAGTCCCTCAAGCGTTTTGTGCAGCACATCCAGCGCCCCGGCGTCCTCGGGGGTTACGCTGGGACAGCGGATCAGCGCCTGCGAAAGCGCGACGGGGTCGATGGGTCTGGTCAATCCCTGAGCAACTCGTTGATTGAGGTTTTCGAACGGGTGCGTTCGTCCACGCGTTTGACGATCACCGCGCAATAAAGGTTCGGCCCCGGCGTTCCGTCGGGAAGCGGCTTGCCGGGCATGGTTCCCGACACCACAACCGAATAGGCGGGGACACGACCGTAATGGACTTCGCCGGTGGCGCGATCGACGATCTTCGTGGAGGCGCCGATATAGACGCCCATGGACAGGACGGAACCCTCCTCGACGATGACGCCTTCGGCGACCTCGGCGCGCGCGCCGATGAAACAGTTGTCCTCGATGATCACCGGTCCGGCCTGCAAGGGTTCCAGCACACCGCCGATACCCGCGCCGCCCGAAAGGTGGACGTTCTTGCCGATCTGCGCACACGAACCGACGGTCGCCCAGGTGTCGATCATTGCGCCGCTGTCAACGTATGCGCCCAGATTAACGAAACTGGGCATCAGGACCGCGCCCGGCGCGATGTGGGCGGAATGCCGAACAATGCAATGAGGAACGGCGCGGAATCCCGCATCCCTGAACCGCGCCTCGTCCCAGCCATCGAACTTGCTGGGAACCTTGTCGAACCAGGAGCTGCCGCCCGGACCGCCGGAAATCGTTTTCATGTCGTTGAGCCGGAAGGAAAGCAACACTGCTTTCTTGAGCCACTGGTTGACTGTCCACTGGCCGACATCCTGGCGCTCCGCCACGCGGGCCTTGCCGCTGTCCAGCAGGTTCAGCGCCTCTTCGACGGCGTCGCGAACCTCACCTCTGGTATCGAACGAGATGGTGTCGCGGGTTTCCCAGGCGTTGTCGATGACGGACTGCAGGTCAGTGGTGCTCATATCGCTATGCTCATCTTGAAATCGTTGAAACTCAGGGGTGCGAGGCGAAACATGCGCGAGGGGGCTGTTTCTGTCAACCACGGCGCGTATGAAAAGGCTGGACTGACTCAGGTAATTGCAGTGATCCAGGCGGAAAGATCGTCGGTGACGTGATGGACATGGGGCGCGTCTGAACCCTCTTTTCCCCAGATGCTGTCGGTGCGCACCCAGACGGTCGTCATGCCCATATCGGCGGCTGGTTTCAGGTTGCGGGCGATATCTTCGACCATGACCGTGCGTGACGGATCTGCGCCAAGGCGCCCAATCAGAATTTCATAGCCCTGGGTTTCCGGCTTCGGAAGATAACCGGCATCAGCGATGTCGAACACCACATCGAAATGGCGGGTGACGCCCAGGCGGTCCATGACGCGCGCTGCATGTTTGGTGGAAGCATTGGTGAAGATGGCCTTGCGGCCCGGCAGGCGCGATAATGCCGCATCAAGCGCCGGGTCCGCAGCGATCGGGGCAAGATCGATATCATGCACATAGTCCATATAGGCTACCGGGTCGACATCGTGCAGGCTCATCAGCCCGCGCAGCGTCGTGCCGTGTTCGCGAAAGTAGCGTTTCTGGAGGGTGTAGGCCTCGTCCGCCGGAAGGTCGAGAAACCCCGCGATATAATCGCGGATGCGCGTGTCGACCTGTGCGAAAAGGTTGGAGGAAGCGGGATAGAGGGTGTTGTCCAGATCGAATATCCACGTTTCGATCAGGTCCAGCGGATGGTCCGTGCCGCCTGAATTTTCCTTGCCGCCCATCTGTGGGTTGTGCACCTTTTTCATCATGGTGCAGAACTGTGGGGATGGTTGGGGCGAATGACAAGGGGTTTCGTTTTCGATTGTTCTGTACGTTTTCGCTGGTCGCGCCCCGGCCCCTTGGATAGAGTCTGAATGCGGGCTTTTGCAGGGAAAAGAGAACAAGAAATGACTGCCGCAGTGCAGAATAAATCCACCGATTCGCACCTGGCGTCTACAGACAGGGCGGGTGGTATGAAGGCGGAGCGCGACCGTTTCGTCGCCCTGGCCTTTTGCTGGGCGGACCTTCTGTTCGAACTCGACCCCGACTACAGGGTCGTTTTCGTCGCTGGCGCGACGCAGCCGGTGCTCGGCATGTCAATTGGGCAGGTCATCGGGCAGAAGCTCACGGACCTTGTCGCCGAAG
Source organism: Rhodospirillales bacterium (assembly GCA_026193355.1). Classification (GTDB taxonomy): domain Bacteria; phylum Pseudomonadota; class Alphaproteobacteria; order Rhodospirillales; family JAPHTL01; genus JAPHTL01. Next base: position 4,005 of record JAPHTL010000256.1, on the reverse strand, counting down.
GCGACAAGGTGCTGACCGGGCAGCTTCTCAACGTCGCCAAGGCCCACGGAAGGATCGAGAACGTTTCCTTGCGATTGAGCGGAAAGCGCGGATCCACGCCACCCCTTATGCTTGCAGGTTACAACATGCCCGATATGGGCGGGCACTACTTCCTCGCCTTGCGCACGTCCGGCGTACAGGCCGCCGCCTCGCCCGGCGTACATGCCGCCTCACGCGAGATGGCAAGCGGCCTTTTCGACGGTGATTCGTTCTCCGATATCGCGGTTCAGCGCCTGAAGGGAATGCGTGCGGCCAATGATGATGCGAAGGTCACCCTCCTTTCCCTGGATGGACTAAAGGGCTTGAAGGAACGCATCGGCGATGAGGGCGAAGAACGTCTGATGCACACGGTCGGCGCCTGTTTGCGCGCCAATTCCGTGTTGGGCGATTCGGCGGCGCGTATTTCCAATGAGCGCTTCAGCCTTGTCCACAAGGCCGAGATGGATATCGCCGACCTGATCGGACAGATCAATACTTTCGCCCGGCAGGCCGATCCCGAGGGAAAGGGGCTCGTCGTTGAAAGCGCCACGGTGTCGATGGAAGATGCCGAGATATCCGACGAGGATCTGGCCAAGGGTCTGATGTACACAATCAATCAATTCCGCCAGACGAAGGGGACGGAGTTCACGCTCAGCAATCTGAGCACCAGCATGTCCGATCTGGTCGGCAAGGCGGTGAGCGAGGTGAACGGTTTCAGGGCCGTCGTCGCGGACAACAGTTTCCAGGTGGCCTTCCAGCCGATCATCAATGTGGAAAGCGGCGTTATCCACCACTATGAGGCGCTTGTTCGCTTCCCTACCATGGGCGCATCCGATTCTCCCTACAAGTTCATCACGTTCGCCGAGGAAACCGGTCTGATCCATGATTTCGACATCGCCATGGCGCGCAAGGTTGTCGGCTGGCTGTCCACCAAGCCGAGAAATTCGGACAAGTATCGCGTTGCGGTGAACATTTCGGGGAATTCCGTTGGCAATCTGGCCTATGTGAACAACCTGCACAACCTTTTGCAGGAAAACCCATGGGCGCGCGGAAAGCTGATGTTTGAAATCACCGAATCGGCGCGCATGACCGATCTGGAAACTGCAAACAACTTCATCCAGAATCTGCGCAGGGAGGGCTTCCACGTTTGCCTCGACGACTTCGGCGCGGGCGCGGCCAGCTTCCAGTACCTGAGCGCATTGGATGTGGATGTGGTGAAGCTTGATGGCAGCGCCATCCGGAATTCACGACACGCGCCCAAGGGTAAGGCCTTCCTGTCCGCGCTGACGGAACTTTGCAGTCGTTTGGGCGTCGAGACCATCGCCGAGATGATCGACGATACGGGTGGGCTTGAATTCATCCGCCAGTGCGGCGTCGATTACGTGCAGGGCTTCCTTTTCGGCAGGCCTTCCAGCAACATCAAGGACTTCGAGCCGCTTCCCAATGGCGAGCTGTTCAGGGGGCGGGGTGCGGTTGTCCGGCCGCGGCGCTGACGGTGAAGTCTTGATGGTTGGCATGACAGCACAATGGTGAAAAAACCTTCAGAAAACAAAAAATCCAGGGTCATGGGCGCCCCGTCGGCAAGAACCATCCAGGAATACGACGGGCCGGCCCTTCTGTTCGGACCCGATGCCAGGGTTACCGCGACGACCAGAAAGGGCGAGGCGATCTTCACGGCCTGGCGGGCAGGCCGCCTTTCGGCGCTCGACGACCTTGTCCAGGGCGCGATCAAAAGCGGTCAGGCGGCGGACACGGTACTGCAACTGCCGATCGATCCCGGAAGAATCGAGTCGGGATCGGTATTCCACCTTGCCATTGTACCCTTTCCCGGAGAGGGGGCGGTCGTCCTCGGGCGCGACATGACGCTGGAACGGAACCTGCAATCCGCCCTGATCGAATCACGCCAGCGTTACAAGGACCTTGTAGACGTTTACAGCGACTTCGCCTGGGAGGTCGATTCCGAGGGTCGATTCTCTTTCGTGTCGCCGCGCGGCGCGCTTGGCTACGAGGCCGGTGAATTCATCGGTAAGAGGCCGGAAGAACTGCTGTTCGAGACGGCCGCCGTAGACGGTCCCTTGCCCTTCGGGGCCAAGGTCGCCACAGACAAGGAAGAAATATGGGTGCGGCGCGCCGACGGCGTGGAAGCATGCATACAGGTTTCCAGCGTTCCCCTTACCAGTGATGATAACGGCTGGCGCGGTGCGCGCGGCGTCTGCCGGGATGTGACCGAGGATCGGCGCAAGGATCAGGCGCTTGACCGCGCCTACCTTCGAGAGAAACTCCTGCACCACATCATCGCGACCATCCGCGACGAGGTCGATCCGCAGAATATTCTGACGATTGCCGCGCCGACCGTTGCCGATGCAATCGGCGCGGCGGGATGCATGATCCATCACCTGGATCCTGACGGGAAATTCGTTCTTGCCGCGGAATTCGGCGAAGCGATGGCGCAGGAGAAAATCACGAAAACCGTCGATTCCTTCGCAAGAAAAGCCGTTTCACAGGAATTCACATTCCAGGGGCGAGGCGTGATCACCTTTCCCACGTTCTACCGTCGTGAGGTCAACGGCGCTGTCTCCCTGATAAAGCCCGCAGGCAACGCGACATGGTCGGAAGACGACCGCATGTTGATAGAGGACGTCGCCAACCAGCTTGGCATCGCCAACGCGCAGGTGGCGAACCACGAACGGGTGCTCAGGCTTTCGCGCACCGACGGGATGACGGGGCTGCTGAACCGGCGCGCCTTTTTCGAAGAGGAAATTCCCCGCCGTATTCGGCGTCTGGAAGCGGAGAAGGAAACGGCCGCCCTGATGTATGTCGATCTCGATAATTTCAAGCTGGTCAACGATGTTCACGGCCATGCGCGCGGGGATGATGCAATCCTTGCCCTTCGCGACCTGCTCATCGAACACACCCGCCCCGGCGACGCCATCGCGCGTCTCGGTGGTGATGAGTTCGCCCTCTGGTTCGACAACATGGGCGCGGAAAGCGCGATGAAACGCGCCAAGGCCGTCCTCAAGGCAAGCAAGGCGCTGCAATCCTTTTCGGGGAAGCCCGACAAACCCCTCGGCGTTTCCCTCGGTCTGGCCATCTATGAGCCGAACAGCGGCGAAGCCTTGCCCGGTCTTCTTGCTAGGGCTGACGCGGCGATGTACGAAGTGAAACGTCACGGCAAGGGCAGCGTCCTGCTGGCGCCGCCTGCCGGTTCTTCAAAGCCCCGGAAATGAATACGGAAAGGTGAATGCACGTGGGCAGTGGTAACGAAACGCCTCTTGACAGGATCCGCAACGGTTCCGCCATTGGTTATGACGAGGCAAAGGCCCTTGCGCGACACGAGGACACGGAAGTCCGGCGTGCGCTTGCCGGGCGGCAGGATATTCGCCCCGAGATCCTCTATTTTCTGGCGGAAGACCCGGACCCGGTGGTTCGCCGCGCCGTCGCGCGCAACGATGCCGCACCGCGCAAGGCCGATATCCTGCTGGTCGAAGATCACGACACCGAGGTTCGGACCGGACTTGCGGCGAAGATCGCCCGCCTTGCGCCGGGGCTCACCAAGGATGAGCAGGATATCGTTCACCGCCTGACCTATGAGGCCCTTGATGCGCTGGCCCGCGATCAGCTGGCGATCGTCCGGCAGGTTGTTTCCGAAACCATCCGCGATGCGGTTGACGCCCCGGCGGACATCGTCCGCCGCCTCGCCTGGGATATCGAGGTCATGGTCGCCAGCCCGGTGCTGGAATTCTCTCCCGTACTGACCGACGACGATTTGATGGAGATCATCGGCAAGCAGCCGGTGCATGGTTCCGTCAGCGCCATCTCGCGCCGCGCCAACGTTTCGGAAAACGTGTCAGACGCCATTGCCTCAACCGATAACGAAGAGGCCATCGCTGCGCTTCTGGCCAATGAAAGCGCCCAGATCCGCGAGGAAACCCTGGACATGCTGATCGAGCAGGCGCCAAAGCGCGAGACCTGGCACGAACCGCTGGT
>JAPHTL010000263.1 GCA_026193355.1 Rhodospirillales bacterium | reverse complement strand
TCCGCCTGCCCCATCACCTGGTCCACGTACTCGGCCCCGAGCACGTCGCGGCGCATGTTCAGGCCTTTTTCAAAACGGTCACGATCCATGATGACGCCTCCCTTCGTTCGGGCCGCCGGTGCGGCCTGTCGTCAGGGCAAACGGTACTCGGCGTGGCAGGAAACGCAACGGCCGAGTTGTTCGCCCAGCTTGGCGAGGATCATGTCCGGGGTTTCGCCCTGTTGCGCGGCGACGACGATCTCGTCGAATCCGCTGTGAGCCGAGAAACCGAGTTCCTTGAACGCCATCGGCAGCTTGAGCATGAGCGCCGGGGGCACGGCGGTCTGCATGTTCGACCCGCTGGTCCGCGCGCCGTCGATGACGGCCTTCATGTCCCCGTCGGCCAGGCCCGCCACGACATCGCGGACGGAGCCCAGCATGGTCCGCATCTCGGTCAGCACGATATCGCGTTCCTCGGGCGTCAGGGTGATGGCCTGCCGGCCGTCCACCGCGGTTTCCGTCTGTCCCTTGAAAAACAGGACGCCCACGGCGGCGGCGGTTCCGACCCAGAGGGCCAGGGCGGCCCAGGCGATTGTTTTGGTCATCGAAGTATCCTTTTGTTGAGCATCGTTGAATCAGGCGTCCCCATCGGGACGGATCACCGGCCACAGGAACGACCAGACGGGATCGGCCTGTTGGTCCAGTTGAAAATCGAAGTCGCAAAGCGACCAGCGCAGGACCGCGCCCTGGATCAGGGTGACGATCAGCACCGCCACGTCATCGGCGGCAAGGTCGCGCCGGAACGACCCGTCCTCGACCCCCTCGCGCAGCAGGCCGGCCAGACGCCCGGCGTAGCGTTTCATGACGCGCAGCGCCACGGATTTAAGGGCCGGGTCTTCCAGATGCAGGCGATCGGAAAACAGCAGGCGCGGAATGCCGCGCCGCGTCGCGATAACCGCAAGATGCGCCGCGATCACGGCCCGCAGGCGACGGTCCGCAGGCCCGGCGGAAGAAAAATGGGGTTCAAGCGCGGCGAAGACCTCCGCCCCGATGGCCTCCATGGCGGCATGGAAGATGTCGGTCTTGCGGGCGAAATGTTTGAACACGGTGGCCTGGGCGATGCCCAGCCGGTCGGCGATGGCCTGCGTGGTCGCGCCCGCGACGCCGACCTCGGCGGCCAGATCCAGCGCCGCACCAACGATTTCCGCCTTTCGTGTCTCATGCGATTTGCCCATGGCCCATTAATAAGTGATTACTCACTTACTTTTCAAGAAAAACCTTGCTTATGACGCATCTGCCGGGCAACCGGCAGCCTGATGCCTTGAACGGCCCCGAACATCGGCCTATGTTCGGGGGTATCCGGCGAACCGGGCGAACGATCACCATGAACCAACGGCCCTTTTCAACCGCGCTCTTTCTAATTCTGGCAGTGCTCTTTGCCGGACAGGTTTTGCTCGGCTCGCCTTTCACGCCTGGCGCAAATGCCGCAACGGAATCGTTGCTCCCTTACGGGTTTGACGAAGAACCCGGCAGCAATGACGACAAGGCCATCCTGGCCACCACCCCGCTCCCGACGCACCCGACCGCTCCCGCGCGTTTTATCGCCGCCCGCAAAGACGCAACGCGCACCGGGCTCGACGGTCTGGAGGTTCGCGCCACAGGCCCGCCCATACTCCATCACTAGTTACCGTTTTCGGATCAGCCGCATTGATGGCTGTCCATTTCCGGGCGCGTCACACACGCCCATACGGCACTGCATGGAGAGACTCATGTTGAAAATCATTGCCCTGGCGATCCTCGCCGATATGGGGCTTTTCCTCGTCGATACGCGCGTTGGCGCCTTCGGCGTATTCATCCTGCTCCTGACTTTCTTCGTCGCCTCCGTCTTCCGCTCGACGACGTGAGCACCATCACCCCTTCCCATTCCGGACATTCGCAAAGGAGTCCAAATCATGGTCGAGTTGTTGAACAAGGCCTTCGAGGCCGTAAAAACCCTTCCCCCCGAGGACCGCGAGCGCCTCGCCTGGGAAATCATCGATCGCGTCGATAGCAAGAACAAGTGGGACCGTCTGGTCGCCTCGCCGGAGGCCCGGAAATGGCTGGCCAGTGCGGCCGCGCAGGCGGTTAAGGCCCACCGGAAAACCGCCAAACCCCTTTCCATGGGTCTGGTCAACATGGAGCACGACAACCTGCTGCGTGAAAGCGCCTATTGGAGCGGCTATGACACGTTGCCCGAAGACATCCGCAAGCTGGCCGAAAGCAATTATCGCCTGTGGAAGAAAAGCCCCACCCACCCCAGCCTGCGATTCAAGCGAATTCACGACGAACAACCCATCTTCTCGTTCCGGATTGGCGCGGAGCACAGAACCGTGGGCGTGGAGGCCGACGGCGACAGGATCGTCTGGTTCTGGGTCGGGTCGTTCGACAACTTCCGGGCCGTGACCGGCATGACCGCCAGCTGACGGCGGGAACGGACCTGTTTCTGTAAAGGCGGCGGAGCGTCCCTCTCCCACAGTTCCGCCACCCTGCGGCGGTCGCTACCCTATGGCGGCCGCCGTCACCGGCGCAGGGTGTGCTTCACGCCAGAGCATCTTGTTCGGCCAGCCAGCGGATGGCCGCCGCCTCATCCGCAGAATAGTGGAGCGTAACGCGGACGTTGAAGTCCATAAGCGCCGCCTTGA
>JAPHTL010000212.1 GCA_026193355.1 Rhodospirillales bacterium | reverse complement strand
GTCACCCCGTCGATGAGGGAGAGGTCGTCGACCCCGCATGCCTCCGCCCGCGCCTTGACGGCGTTCAGGCGCTCGACCTCGGCCTCGTCGGTCGCCACAACCAGTTTTCCGACTCGCCGGGCCTCAATGCCCCTTTCCGCGCAATAGGCATAGAGCATGTTCCGCCCCCTAACGCACAGCTTCGCCTTGAGGCTGCCGATCGGGTAGTAGATCCCGGCATGGATGACCTCGCTGTTGCGCGCGCTGGTCCCCGTGCCGATGGCGTCCGCCGATTCAATGACCAGAACCTCGCGCCCCGCCTGCGCCAGAGCGCGCGCAATGGCCAGCCCGACGACGCCGGCGCCGATCACAATGCAGTCAATTCGCTCCATTCCCGGCTTTCCCTGCCTGTATAGTTGCAGTGGCGAGTTTGTGAGCCGGTTGGTGCGCGGTCAAGCGGTAGTCGCGCCATCTGCTCGCTGTTGCCCGCAAGCCGATGGGAGGTTAACGTTTCCGGCATTCTTGGAAGGGATTCGTCAATGGCTTCTGAATTCATCTCAACTGTCTGTCCCCACGATTGCCCGAGCGCCTGTCCGCTTGAGGTGGAGCGCCTGGATTCCAGAACCATCGGCCGCGTCCGTGGGGCGAAGGACAACGATTATAGCCACGGCGTGATCTGCGCCAAGGTCGGACGTTACGCCGAACGTGTGCACAGCCCGGAACGTCTGACCACGCCGCTGGTCCGGTCGGGGCCGAAGGGAAGCGGTTCTTTCCGCCCCGTTTCATGGGATGAGGCCCTTGATACGGTAGCCGCGGCGTTTCTCAAGGCCGTGGATACACATGGCCCGGAATCCGTCTGGCCCTATTACTACGCGGGGACCATGGGTGCGGTGCAGCGGGACGGAATTTTGCGGTTCCAGCGGGAACTGAACTATTCGGCGATGGGCAAGACGATCTGCTCGTCGACTTCCAAGGCCGGATGGCAGGCTGGAACCGGGGCGGGACTTGGGGCCGATCCGCGCGAAATAGGGGAAAGCGATCTGGTGATCTTCTGGGGCTGTAACGCCTTGTCGACCCAGATCCAGACGTGGAATCTGGCTGAAAAGGCACGCAAGGAGCGTGGCGCGCGGATCATCGTCATTGATCCCTATCGCAATCCAACGGCGTCCAAGGCCGACTGGCACATCGCGCCGCGGCCGGGGACCGACGGCGCGCTGGCCTGTGCGGTGATGCATGTCTGCCTGAAGGAAGGGCTCGCCGATCGCGCGTACATGGCGCAATACACGGACTGTCCTGATCGGCTTGAGGCGCATCTGGAAACCCGCGATCCGGCATGGGCGGCGAAGATCACCGGACTGGACGAAAAGACGATCCGCGATTTCGCGCTGGAATACGGCAAGACGGCCCGCAGTTTCATCCGCATCGGCCTGGGCATGAGCCGCACGCGCAACGGCGCGACCAATGTGCATGCTGTTTCCTGTTTGCCTGCTGTCACGGGCGCATGGAAAAACAAGGGCGGTGGTGCGTTGCTGGTGACCAGCGATGTGTGCAAGATCGACCGGACCCTGATCGACGGGCTCGACCTGCCGCCGTCGAAGGCGCGGACTATTGACATGTGCCAGATCGGGCGCGCCCTGGCCGGCGATGCGAAGGCTCTGCAAAACGGCCCGCCGGTCGCCGCGATGATCGTCCAGAACACCAACCCGGCCGTTGTGGCGCCGGAAAGCGCCCTGGTTCGAGAGGGGCTGTTGCGCGAGGACCTGTTCCTGTGCGTCCACGAACAGTTCATGACGGAGACGGCCAAACTGGCCGACGTCGTTCTGCCCGCCACGACATTCCTTGAGCACGACGATTTCTATCCGTCCTATGGGCAGACCTTCCTGCAGGTCGGCAGGAAGATCATCGAACCCCTCGGGGAAAGCCGCTGCAATCACGATGTCCTGCGTGGGTTGGCCGGGCGTCTGGGCGCGAAGCATGCCGCCTATGGCATGACATCGTGGGAGATCATCGACGAAACCCTGCGACGCTCCAACCTGCCCGGGGCCGCGGAAACCGTCGAGAAGAAGTGGATCGACATGGCGGGCAGCTTCGAGGCCATGCATTTCATCGACGGTTTCGGACACCCGGACGGAAAGTTCCGTTTCGCCCCGGAATGGATCGACACCGTCGGCGGGTGCGTCGCCGCATCCGCTGCCGGTTCGGCGGACGAGAAAGCGACCGTGGAGAGTACGGCTCGCATGCCGTCGCTGCCCGACCACTGGGCGGTTACAGACGAATCCGACGCGAAACGACCGTTCCGTCTGGTCACCGCTCCGGCGCGCAACTTCCTCAACACGTCGTTCTCCAACATGCCGACGTCGCGCAAGCAGGAAGACGCGCCGAGCATTTTGATCCACCCCGACGACCTCAATCGTCTTGGGGCGGTGGATGGCGCACGGCTGCGCATCGGCAACGATCTGGGGTCCCTGGTCCTGCGCGCCCAGTCATTCGATGGATTGCAGCCGGGGGTGGTCGTGGCCGAAACGTTGTGGCTGAACGGTGATTT
>JAPHTL010000045.1 GCA_026193355.1 Rhodospirillales bacterium | reverse complement strand
TCCTGCGCCTGCGAGTAGGAAAAGATGGCGAGGCCATCGGCGTCCTGAACGTCGTCGGCGAGACCAATGACCGTTTTCTTGTAGGCGCCGCTTTCAAGACGGAAGCGGGCCAGCCAGGACGCCTTCAGCTTTCCCTTGCGGTAACCGAGGTGCATCCCCCCGTCGATCCCCCGCCAATAGGGTTCGTGCCGCGGCTTGAGTTTCAGCCGGGCGTTTCTGGTCTCCAGACGGGCATCACGAACGCATCGTCCCATGGCATTTTTTAGGTAATTTTTAGGTACTATATGTGGAAATTCTGCCACGGACACCGACGCACGTCAACGGACAACAAACCGCTAACTGTTTGTTTTCATATGTGTCTTTCTATGTGCGTGGATGTGCGTGGATGTTTTTCGCTCAACTCTCTCACGCCGGTAACAGGGGTTCGAATCCCCTAGGGGACGCCAATCTTTTCAATTGACGTCGACAGGCGTTCGCCCAAGGGGTGGATGGCGTTTCAGAGGACGAACAGGACCGCCCCGGCAACAGCAATGGTGGCCCCACCGGCCTGCAGGCCAATTGGGGCAAAGCGGTCAGCGGCGGCTTTAACGATCAGGCCAATCCCCAGACCAATACCGTGGAGCGCTGCACTCGCCAAGGTGAAGCCCAGGGCGTAGTGAAGGCCGCTGGCGGCAAGCGGCATTTCCGTGCCATGGGCATGGCCGTGAAAGATCGCCAGAAAACCAACCAGCCCCATGGCTACGCCCAGCGGCGCACGCCGCCCAAACGCGATCACAGCGCCCAGAACAACCACCGAACCAACGATGCCCTGTTCGATGAAGGGAATGGCCAGGCCAGCGACGGCAAGCCCTCCGCCCATGAGCATCACAGCAATGAAGGCCAGCGGTACGGCCCATATCGCGCGACCGCCCATCTGCGCGGCAAGCATACCGACAGCGACCATCGCAAGGACATGATCAAGTCCACCGAACGGATGGCCAACCCCCGCCAATACGCCCAAAGCATGACCTGCGCCGGTATGCGCAAATGCCGGATCGGCGATGAGAACAAGGGCGGCGGCGAGAGCGAAAATCGCTCGATTCATGGTGGTTCTCCCTGAGGTCGCAAAAAAACACGAAGGCCCCATGGGCCTTTCGGGCCGCATCATAGAGCCTTCGCGAAACGAGGGCAACGGCGCGACAGGCGTGGCGCCGAAAAACGGGGATCAGCCCTCGCCGCCGGTATCGGCGACCATCTTGACTGCCTCGATCCCCGCAACGGCGCAGATCTCGTCGTTCTCCGACACATCGCCGGTAACACCAACGGAACCAAGAATGTCCCCATCCGCATTGCGGATGATGACACCGCCGGGAACCGGAACGACGCGTCCGCCTGACATATCAGAAAGCGCATTGAAGAAGGCCGGCATCTTGGCGGACCTGCGGGCAAGTTCCCGCCCACCGAAACCGAAGCCGAGGACCCCCCAGGCCTTGCCCAGGGCGATTTCAGGCCGCAGCAGGCTGGAATTATCTTCCCGCTTCATCGCCTTCATCTGCCCACCGGCATCGAGAACGACGACGGTCAGCGGCGCGAAGTTCATCTCACGCCCTTTTTCCAGGGCCTTGTCGACGATGGTGGAGGCGGCGTCGAGGGTCAGCTTTTGCACATCAAACTCCATGGCAGTATGAGGGTGAATCACGCACACAAATCACTGTGCCGTGGCGATCCAGAAACTGGAAAGAACAAGACGGCGCATGCGAAGTCAACGAATGATCGTGGGTTTTCCGCCTGCCGGAACAATCAGACATGCTGGACGGTCATACCGTCCCGGCGATGACCCGGTTACGGCCTGCTTCCTTGGCCTCGTATAAATAGACATCGGCCTTTTCGGCGATGATACCGGGAGGCACCTCACCTTGCGGTATCATGGTCGCAACACCGAGACTCATGGTCACGTGATCAGCGGCAGACGAGTGGGCATGAGGAATCCCCAGTGCGGAAACTGCTTCTCGCACGGCCTCGGCAACCTGCGTCGCCCCTTCCGAATCCGTATCGGGAAGTACGCAGACGAACTCCTCGCCGCCATAGCGTGCGACCAGATCGGTGGGGCGGCGGACCGCTTCCTTCAATGCTGCGCCGACCTTTTGCAAACAGGCATCCCCTGCCGCGTGCCCGTAGGTATCATTGAACTGCTTGAAATGATCGATATCCATGAGGATCACGGATAGAGGCGTTTCGTTTCGTCGGGCGCGCGCCCATTCCTGCTCCATGAATTCGTCATATCGCCGACGGTTTGGCAGACCGGTCAGGCCATCACGTATGGAAAGATCCTGCAACAGATCGCGGTACCGCTTCAGCTCAAGGTGATTGCGGACCCGCATCCTGACGATCGGCGCGCTTATCGGCTTGATGATGTAATCGATCGCACCAGCCTCAAGACCACGTGCCTCATCGGATTCCTCGGATCGGGCCGTTACAAAAATTACGGGGATATCTTTCAGATCCGGTTCACCCTTGAGGCGACCGATGACTTCGTAGCCATCCATTTCCGGCATCATGACATCGAGAAGAATCAGGTCAGGGCGTTCAGACTGGACGAGGGCCAACCCGTCCTCGCCACTGGTTGCGAACAGGACATCGCAT
>JAPHTL010000116.1 GCA_026193355.1 Rhodospirillales bacterium | reverse complement strand
TCCGCCGGATATTCAATCAGTCTGCCTGATGGCGGGCTTAACCTTTCCGAGCTTGAGGAAACCCTGATACGTCAGGCGCTTGAAAAGGCGCACGGAAACAGAAGCAGGGCAGCGCGGCTCCTCGGCCTGACCCGCGATACCATGCTGTATCGGATGAAGAAGTACGAGATCGCCTGAGCCGGGCAATCCAGCGCAGCACTTCAAGGCATGAAAAAAGCGGGCGGTGTCCAGGACACCGCCCGCTTTTATTGTGGGCATGAGGCCCTGACAGATATCAGTGCTTCATATGCATTTTCGTGGATCCTGCGCCCATCGCGCCTGCGGTCTTGACGGTCACGTCGACGGTGACTTCGCCGGCATTCTTGAAAACAAGCGTCAGCGGGAAGGTGTCGCCTTCCTTAAGGGGGGCATTCAGACCCATGAACATCACGTGGTCGCCGCCCGGCTGAAGCGCCGCCATACCGTTGGCCGGAACGTCGATGGCCGGAACCTGGCGCATCTTCATGACGCCTTCTTCCATGATGTGGGTGTGCAGTTCGACCTTGGCGGAAATGTCTGCCTTGGCATCGACAAGCTGGTCTGCTGCGCCGCTCTTGTTCATGAGAACCATGAACGCTGCTCCGGCGCGGGCCATTCCGGCGGACGCGCGCGCCCAGGAATCCTTGACCATGATGTCGCCGGCGCTGGCCGGGGACGCGAAGGTTACAGTGATGGCAATAGCGATTATGCTTAGGAATCTGATCATTGGTAGGTCTCCTTGGTCACAGTTGTCTCAATACTGAGTGACTGTTTCAACCAGTCAGTTCTGAATAAATTTCCGTAGTCCCTTGGCGACGGTCTCGGCCGGAGAGCCATAAGAGAATGTCGTCAGAAATTCGCCGTCCGGCCCCATCAGGTAGGTCAGGGCCGAATGATCGACGAGGTATGTCTCCTTGTCGCCCTCTTCGTCAGCCCGGGCGTAATATGCCCTGTAGGATCGTGCGACGGAGGCGATTTCCTCTTCCGTTCCGGTCAAGCCGACAAGGCGGGGGTGGAACGCTGCGACATAAGGCTTGAGAGCCTCGGCCGTATCGCGCGCCGGATCAACGGTGATCAGGATCGGCTGGATTTTATCTGCGAGAGGACCAATTCGATCAAGCGCGTCGACAATGATCGTCAGTTCCGTCGGGCAAACGTCCGGGCAGAAGGTGTAGCCGAAATAGACCAGCAAATACTTGCCGCGATAGGTCTCGTCGGTAACCCGTTCGCCGTTGTGATCGGTCAGGGTGAACGGCCCGCCGATCTGAACGCCGGGAAGTGGCTGGGCGATTTCGTGACCCTGATCGATGAAATGGCGGAGCTGAAACCAGCCGGTCGCCGCGACGAAAATGAGAACAACGGCAACCAGAATGGCGCGCCGGGCTGTCGTGTCGGGTTTCTTGTCGGTCATGTGCTCTTGCGCGGCCCTTCAGAATTCTGGTCGTAAGCGTGTTCGTCACGGAAAAAAGGAGGTGGCTGGGTCGCCAGCGCACCTCATTAGCACAACGGTAAGATCGATGCAAAGCAAGCAATCGCCATGCCATTGGCGGGAAGGCCGCGATATCAATGTGTTGGTGTTCCGGGTGTAGGTCCGCTTCAATGTTTGCGCGCCATATAACGATACGATCTGAGTCATATGCCGCACTTTGCCGGCTGTTATTCCAGGCCCCTGCTCAAGGCTCCGCTTTCCGGTGCGGCTGTTCCCTTGACGGATACCCGCCCCCCTTCGAAGGCAAGGTATCCCTGCCTGCCGTAATGGGGCAGGGGGCGAAGAAGACTTCTCAACGATTCCATAGTATCGGCGGCGACGATCACCATAGGGGCAGTGGATGCGCCGATAGCCCTTCGCGTCGCCCACACTTCGGCCGTTCCGTTTCCGCGAATTTCGGATGGCGAAGGTGGCAGGCCATGTCTGGTCAGGAAGGCGGAAACCCGGGAACGTGTTCCAACCACGATCAACGGCCCGTCGGGCAGGACGTCCGGTGCCGCGGCAAGGATATTCGGCCGGGTATCCATCATACGTTCGATGAGGGCCTTCGCAGTCTCGATCTGGGCTTCGCTATCGGCGAGGATGATCCCTTCAGCCCTTTCCGACAGTGTGACATCGCGGATGATTGGCGGCGCCTCTTCCGGTGACAGCTTCCTGAACAGGTCAAAGTCGGGATCGATGGAGACGCGAAGCGGTCGCCCGGTTGTCTGGAAGCTTGCTTCCGCCTGTTCGCCATCCATCCGCATCACGAATGTTTCGTCACCCGCTGTCGTTTCGATTCGCACCGGGACTTCGATGTCATAAGCCGGGGCGGGCTGGGAAAGTGAGAGGCGCACGCTGTGGCTGTTTCCCACGCCCTCGGCATGTGCTTCGTCCAGCATGAGTTGCGGCGCGCCCTTGCGATCGATCCATTGCCTGAAAAAAACGTCGAGCCTTCGCCCCGCGGCCGCCTCGAAGGCGGCTTGAAGGTCGTTCCACCCTGCCGTCCGGAATGCGTGATTCGTCCAGAATCGCCTGATCGCAGTGTCGAAAGCCTCGTTTCCGATGGTCTTGCGAAGCATGTGGAAGATGAAGGCGACCTTGTTGTAACCGACGACCTGCGAGGCATCGTGGGTTTTCGATACGAAGGATGAAACCGGATGGTCCCTCTCCGGCGGCAAGGCCGCATAATCGCGAAGCCAGCCTAGGCGCATCTCCATGACCTTCTCCGGCCCACCGGCATCAAGGGCGTAGGTGTAGTCGGCCATGAAGGTGGTAAGCCCTTCCGACCAGTTGCCGCTTCGATAATCCGGGAAAACGCCGTTTCCCCACCAGTTGTGAAGGACCTCGTGCCCGAGGGATGTGTGGCGAATGAACGGCAGGCGCAGGACGCCCGCACCGATGTAGGTAAGGCCGGGAAAGCCCAGGCCGAGGGGCATGGGCGCGGCGATAATGTGGAAGGCCGGGAAGGGGTAGTCTCCGATCCATTCCCGGTACCGGTCCAGGTACCCCGCGGCAAGGTCGAGGTATTCACCGGACATCTCCGATATTTCGGCATGGAAATAGGTGCGCAGGAGAATACCGTTGTGCATTCTCGATTGAACACTGTAGGGGCCGGCGAGCAGGACGATACCGTCAACCGGTTGCTCCATCCTGAAGCTGGCGCGCCAGGCGTTCTTCCCCTGGGCTTCTTCGACAAGTTTACCGGCCGCTACGGCCTTGTAAGGGTGGGGTACGACAGTGGAAATTTCATAGGTGAAAGTCGGCACGTCGAATTCCGGATACCACCCCGCCCCGGGGGGCAGATAGGCTCCGTCCGGTCCTGATGCAGCATCGCCGCCAGCATTGCGTCCGTCTTCAGGAATCGGCGGAATCGTCCCGGCATAGGTGATTGCGATTTCATGCCGCCCTGCTTCCGGCAAATTGATCAGCCATTCCCCCTTGCGGCCCAGAGGGGATGCATTTCGACCGTTGATTTGAAGTTCGGTGACGAACAGGTCGGGGCGAAGCCTGAAAGGAACCAGTCCTCCCCCCCGAAGGGATATCGTATCCGTTGCGGTGATGGCGCCCGTTTCCGGATTCAGGGCAACCGACAGCTTGTGGTGAACGGCCTCAACCGCCATCGCCTTTCCGAAGCCGAGCGTCACGAAGAAGGCGATCAGGATGGAAAATGTCAGCCCGCGGATGGTCATTTTTGTGAAGGGAACTTTGCGACAAAATCGATTTCCTTGCCATCACGTCGGACCTGTAACGGCAGCCATGTACCGGGAGCCTGACGGCGGACGATCTGGATAAAGGCGCCATTGTCCGTGATGACGGTGCCGGCGGCTTCGACGATTACATCTCCGACCTTCAGGCCGGTTTCATCCGCGATACTGTCATTGATCACCTTGGCGATTTTTACTGCGCCGTCCTTGTCTTCAATCATCACGCCAAGTTTGGGCCTCTCCGCCGCTGCCTGCGCTTCCTCCGCCGCATTCAACCCGAAAACCAGATCGGCGACATCGGCCGTAAGCTCATCGCACGCCTCGTGCTGGTCCCAGGGCAATGCCACCCGGACCTGGTTTGCGCCGAGCGACGCCAACTGATGGGGGACGCCGTATCCCCTGAACAGGTGGCCGCTGCCCATGATGCCGACGACAAAGGGGTTCTTCGCCGACGATGCTGCGGCGTGGAGCGCCTGCGCCATTGCGCCGTCCCATACGGTCTGCGCCTCGATGAAGCGACCAAAGTCCTTCTCGTCGAACTCCTTGTCAGCGCTGGCGTGTTGTTCGTAAACCTTCTTCAGGAAGGTCCGGTAGGGCTTGCTGGGTCGGGCCGGATTCCCGACGCCTTCCCGCTCGTTATCAGGGATGTTCGCCCACCCCGCCTTGCGCACCTTTCCGGTGAGGCCACGATCGACATTCAGTGCGATCATGGGAATTCCGTTCTGCCGGGCGAAGTGAAACAGGGGCGAATAGAGTGTGAAATCGTAGCTCCAGTTTCTTTCCCAATCGACAAGTTTGAGGAACTCTTTCTCGCCGATCTGCCCACCGACCCAACGATCCAGAACGCCCTGTACGCTTCGGGGAAACATTTCGAAGCCGATCGCCATGTCCGGGTGGCGGGAATGCAGGGCGGCAAGGGTATGGAGTTGCCAACGATGGTGTTCGCGTTCTGTATGACTTTCCCCAAGCAGGACGATCCGCGCCGAGGCGAGCGTATCGACAGCCCTCTCTACGGTTGTCGTCATTCCGTCGGACGGCGTCATCCAGCTACCCACAGGAACGCAACTCCCTGATTTGCCGATCTCGCCTGACGGCGCAGGGGCAGCGGTGCAGGCGGTGAAACCCGCAAGCAGGGCGGCGATGATGACCTGTGTGCGTAATGCCATTGGCGCTTGTGCTCCTCGGGGGCGATTTAACATACATGGGTTGTTTCCGGGCGTACGCCAGTCAAACCTCAATCATTCGACGACCTTATGGGAAGGATTGGCCAATGAACAATGCGTGATGGCCGAGGAACAGGCAGGTGGTGGATCATTTTACCGTTCGCTCGGCCGGGAAGGTAACGGTTACTGTCGTCCCCTTGTTTCGCGCGCTGCCTATGTTCAGTTCGCCCCCATGAAGGTCAACAAGGTTTTTCGTCAGCCACAACCCGAGGCCGGTTCCGTCGTGGGACTTCGTCATGACGTTGCCGACCTGTGCAAAAGGCTGGATGATTCGGGCCATGTCCTTTTCATCGATACCGATCCCGGAATCCCTGATTTCGATTGTAATCCGTCCATCCGGTGACAAGCCCCCCGTCACAGCAATTTCTCCGCCCCTCGGCGTGAACTTGATCGCATTCCCGAGGATATTCAGCAAAATCTGTTTTACGCGGCGCTCGTCGGCAAGGAGTTTGGGGGTCGCCTCGTCTACATGCTCCTTGTAGATGATGCCGCAGGACTGCGCCCGCTCCCTGATCAGGCGGCCACAGTCATCAATGGCCTTGCCGATGTCGATGTTACTTTCCGAAAGGTCGCTGGCGCCCGCTTCGATGCGCGAAATATCCAGGATGTCATTGATAAGCGATAGTAAATGGCGGCCGGATTCGTTTATGTCGCGGGAATAGTCCTTGTAACGGGCGTCGCCGAGGGAGCCGAATATTTCATTGGTCAGAATGTCCGAAAAGCCGATGACGGAGTTGAGCGGGGTCCGCAGTTCATGGCTCATATGTGCGAGGAACTGGGATTTTGCCGTGCTGGCGAATTCTGCTTCGGTCTTCGCCTGGCGCAATTCTTCCTCTGATTTTTTCCGTTCGGAGATATCGGTTGCGCCGATCAGATAGCAGGGAATGCCGTCGTAAACGACCGTGTTTCCCGAAAGCAGGGCGTCTCTTATCCTTGCGCCGGGCAGGTCGATCTTCGCCTCAAGCCCGGCAAGTTGGCCTTTATTGTTCATGGCCGATAAAAGCGCATCGCTCTTGTCCCCGGCGGGAAGATCTTTCAACGCAAAATGGGCTGATGACAGGCTACCCAGAAGGTCGTCCGCCGCCCTGTTCGCCCGAACAAGCTTCCCGTCGCTGGTTTGAAAAAGCATGAGGGGGAACGGCGTTGCGTCGAAAAGGCGGCGGAAGTTTTCCTCGCCGTGTTGGGCGGCGATTTCCATCTTGATACGCTCTTCCATTTCGCGCCGCAGTACCCGGTTTTGCGTGTATTCACCGCGTCGCATGCGTCGTATGCGTTGGCCCATGATAACGCCGAGCACGTTGCACAGCAGCAGCAGGAGAACGATGCTGGTCAGGTTCCGTGAAGTCAGCGGGAGCCAAACGACGGACAGAACAAAGTAGGCGATGCTGATTCCAATCCCGCTGGCAACCGTGAAGAAATAGCGGTTGGGAACAAAAAGATAGACCACGATCACGATCATCATAAGGGTCAGTGCGTGGAAAACAGTTCCTTCGTCGCGAACCACGATGATAAAGCCGTAGATCAGCCCGATTATTATCGCGCCGACAAGCAGGCTTCGATCAACGACGGGGAAGGAAAAGCCGCTTCGCGCCAGAACCAGCGGGGTAAGAATGGCGGCGGCGGCGATAGCCCTGGCCGAGAGCAGAATCAGGAAAACGTCGCCGTATCCCAGGTAAAGCAAGTCCGTGATGGCGAACATAAGGTAAAAGGCCGCGCCGACGACAAGCGATACTTGTAGCTGCCCCAACCATTCTTCGCGCGTTTCGATCCTGAAACGGGTTTCCGTCGCAGGATTGGCGAATTCACCGGTCAGGCGGGATATTGCAAATTCGTTATCGTGCAGGGTGTCCATGGTTGCGGTCGTCTTTGCCGTTTATGAGGGGGTGTCCCTGATAAACGCAGAATTCATTTTTTGTCTGCCTTCGAATAACCATTTCGAAACGGGTTAATCCAGTGTTTTCTTGCAAATTCATGGCGCTGGATTGACATGATGGGTGTCGCAGGCTACCCAGCGATATCGCGCGGTTCGGAAAACCGATGGAGGGCTGAGCGTTTGACGGGCGCCAGAAAAGGGGCGGTGGCTGCCGGACATCCGGAAACGGCGAAGGCCGCGGCCATTGTCCTTGAAGAGGGGGGGAACGCCTTCGACGCCGCACTGGCGGCCATTTTCGCCGCCTGTATCGCAGAGCCCGTTCTGACGTCCCTCGGTGGCGGCGGGTTCCTGCTCGCCAAACCCTTGTCCGGCGAAGGGGTGATTTACGATTTTTTTGCCCACACGCCCAAGGTCAGGAGACCTGATGGGGAGTCCGCGCTTTTTCCGATTATCGCGGATTTCGGCGCCACGCAGCAGGAATTTCATATCGGAATGGGATCGATAGCGACGCCCGGGATGGTGGCGGGCCTTTTCGCCGTTCATGCCGATCTTGGCCGCATGCCACTGGCCAAAATCGTCGAGCCCGCCCTTGCGCTCACCCGTGATGGTGTCCTTGTTAACCGGTTGCAGGCTTACATTTTCGAAGTCGTCGGCCCGATATACCGTTCCAACGATACCTGCTGCAGGGTTTATGCAAGTACGGAACATCCTGATCGGCTTGTTTGCGCTGGCGACCGTTTCAGACTTCCTGGGTATGCCGATACGCTCGAAGCGCTGGTCCGCGAAGGTGAAGCTGTTTTCTATCGTGGGGACATGGCCTGCGTCCTTTTGCAGGATTGCGCAGAAAACGGCGGGCACCTTACCCTTCAGGATATGGAAGGGTATCGTGTGGCGAAGCGGCGGCCACTATCCATTGATTTCTGCGGCGCGCGTATCCTGACGAACCCGCCGCCCTCTCTTGGCGGCATCCTCATCGCGTTCGGGTTGGAGCTTCTGCAACGCGCCGGTATTGGCAAGGCGGCCTTTGGTTCGATTGAGCACCTGTCCCTTCTGTCGTCGGTCATGGATGCAACGAACCGCGCGCGTGTTGAAAGCGCCATTCATGACATGAAAGCGGAGGATGTCGAGGCGACACTGCTTTCCGCCGATCTTCTCGGTCGCTATGAACGCGAGGTGCTGGGCGCACCGTCCATGACGCGGGGGACGACCCACATCAGCATCATCGATGCCGAGGGAAACGCCGCCAGTGTCACCACCTCGAATGGTGAGGGGTGCGGTTATCTGATTCCCGGAACGGGGATCATGATGAACAACATGCTTGGTGAGGAAGACATCAACCCTCATGGTTTCAATCGATGGCCAACCGACAGGCGGATGGCATCGATGATGGCCCCAAGCATGGTCCTGCGCCCCAATGGCGGGGAAATGGTGTTGGGATCGGGTGGCTCGAACAGAATACGCACCGCCATTCTCCAGGTGCTCGTAAATGTTCTGGCCTTCGGAATGCCGCTGGATAAGGCCGTTTCCCATCCACGCATCCATTATGAAGGTGGTGATCTTTGCATGGAGGCTGGATTTGACGGTGGCGTTCTGCGCGATCTCTGCGCTACGTTCCCCCGGCACCGATTGTGGCAGGAGATGAACCTGTTTTTCGGTGGGGTTCATGCGGTATCGTTTGACCCGTCTTCAGAGGGCTTTTCCGGTGTGGGCGACGCACGTCGGGGCGGCGTGGCAGTTGTTCCAGGGGCGCAGTAGAATGCCCCTCCTTTGGTTGGACGGGCATGAAAGCAGGAGGAAAGCAGGAACGTGACCGAGGAAAAGCCAAATCAGTATGTTCTGGTGATCTCTTGCCCCGATACGACGGGGATCGTGGCTGCGGTCGCATGTTTTCTGGCGGACCATGACGCGTTCATTCTTGAGTCTGCCCATTTCGGCGATTCCGTTTCAAAACGGTTTTTCATGCGCACGGTTTTCATCGCTGGCGCTTTCACGCCTGAGGCGGGTGAACTGGCGAAAAAGTTCTCGCGGATCGCCGAACGCTTCCAGATGGTCTGGGGGATTTATGACGCCTACCGCCGTCAACGGCTCATGATCCTGGTTTCCAAATTCGACCACTGCCTGAACGATCTTCTGTACCGCTACAGGACCGGCGACCTCGCCGTTGAAATTCCGGCGATTGTTTCAAACCATCCGGATCTGAAGCGCCTTGCCGATTGGCATGAGGTTCCCTTCCATCACCTACCCGTGACAGCGGAAAACAAGAGCGAGCAGGAAGATGCAATATGGCGTCTGATCGTCGATCTCGATATCGATCTGGTGGTTCTTGCCCGGTACATGCAGGTTCTTTCCCCGCGCCTGTGTGACAAGCTGCGAGGCCGCAGCATCAACATCCATCATTCATTTCTGCCCAGCTTCAAAGGCGCGAAGCCCTATCATCAGGCGCACAAGCGCGGGGTGAAGCTGATCGGCGCAACCGCCCATTACGTCACCACGGATCTGGACGAAGGTCCGATCATCGAACAGGAGGTCGAGCGCGTCGACCATACGCTGACGCCTGAGGCGCTCGTCGCGGTAGGGCGCGATATCGAGAACGTGGTTCTGGCGCGCGCCGTTCGCTTCCACGTAGAGCACAGGGTGCTGCTAAATGGCAGTAAAACGGTTGTTTTTAGATAAAGTGCAGGGCTGGCCTTGTCTGTGCGAACCCTGTAGCATGCAAAAATCGGCGCGATCGGTGCGGGCAAGGAAAAAATAATACGTGGCAGAACCCGGCGCACAATCACTGGCAGGCGTGGACCTGCTGGAAGACCTTGGTGAGGACGATCTTGCCAGGATCGAGAAGATGTGCGCGTGGAAGCGTTACGGCCGCAACGAGGAAATCATCGACAGGAGCAGCGATTCCCGCGACGTGTTCTTTATCGTTGAAGGCAGGGTTCGCGTGGTCAATTACTCGCTTACCGGCCGCGAGGTGACGCTTGATGATCTTGAATCAGGAAGTTATTTCGGGGAACTGGCCGCCATCGATGGTCAACCGCGCTCAGCCATGGTGGTGGCTCTGACGGATACCCTTGCGGCATCTCTGGCGCCGGCGCGTTTCATGGAAATGCTGAGGGAATATCCGGATGTGGCCCAAAGGGTCCTGATGCGCCTGACACGTATCATCAGGGTATCGACGGACCGGATCATGGACCTCAGTACGCTGGGCGCAAACAACCGTGTACATGCGGAACTGTTGCGGCTGGGTGAGCTGGAGGACGATGACGATAACGTTTCTGTCATAACGCCGATTCCGGTCCATAGCGATATCGCCAGCCGGGTCAGCACCACGCGGGAAACGGTGGCGCGCGTAATGAACAGTCTTTCGCGACAGGGGATACTGGAACGCGAGAAAGATCGCCTTGTCATCCGCGACATAGACCGCCTGATGGCCATGGTCGAGGAAGTGCGCGGCGAATAATTGACGCTGCAGATAAAAAAATTTCCTTTAAATTCAGATAGCTAGAAGAAATTTCCTGCGGGTGTGATGGCCGTCACAGCCCCCTGTGGCGCGCTATGGGACAATTGCCTTGAATTGATGATTGATGAATACCTGTTTCGATCATCGGTTTACGCGAATTTTTGTTTGTTCGCGGTTCCTTTTTCCCTCAAGAGCAAACTCCGGCCGCTTTATGCGGCCGTTTTTTTGTGCGGCAGAACGGGGCCTCACGGTTTGACAGGTCGTTGGTAATGCTCCATGATTTTCCGCGTAACTCGGAGTCATCCGAAGCACATTCTGTGCTTGAATATACGCGGTGTCGTTTGTTTTCGTTCTGGTTCGCCTTGAACGAAGCAATCGGTGGGCGAAAGGGAAACGTCAATGCCGAAAAAAATCCTTATCGTTGAAGATAATGAGTTGAACATGAAGCTGTTCAACGACCTTCTTCAGGCGCATGGATATGACACCATTCAGACGAATGACGGCAGGGATGCCCTGGCGCTTGCCCAGGAAAACCGACCTGACCTGATCCTCATGGACATCCAGTTGCCCGAAATTTCCGGTCTTGATGTCACCAAGATGATCAAGGCGGATGACGATCTGAAAGATACCCCAGTTATTGCTGTGACGGCCTTTGCCATGAAAGGCGACGAGGAGAAAATCCGCGAAGGTGGGTGTGACGGGTATATTGCAAAACCCATCTCCGTGCCGCAGTTCCTGGAAACGGTCGCCAAGTTCCTTTCGTGATGCTGACATGACGGCCCGAATCCTGGTCGTTGATGACATGCTGCCCAGCGTGAAGATGCTGGCTGCGAAGCTTTCCGGTGAATATTACGAAGTTCTGACCGCCATGGATGGTCCGTCCGCCCTTGATATCATCAAGGAAAAGCAGCCGGACCTGATTCTTCTTGATGTCATGATGCCGGGTATGGACGGCTACGAAGTCTGTCGCAAGGTCAAGGGTGATCCGGAAACCGCGCAAATTCCTGTCGTCATGGTGACGGCGCTCACCGAAAACCATGATCGCATTCTTGGGCTTGAGGCGGGCGCCGACGATTTTCTTACGAAGCCGGTGAACGACCTGACGCTTTTCGCGCGCGTTCGCAACCTGCTTCGTCTGAAAAGCACCCTCGATCAGTGGCGCCTTCGCGAAGAAACGGCCCGTATTCTGGGCCTTCCGGAAGTGGAATCTGGAAGGGGCGCTGTATCGCTCGATAATCCGTCCGTTGTCGTGGTCAACGATAGCGAGGTCGAATCCGAAAATATCAGCGATAGCATTTCAAGCGAAGGCGGGACCATCGCTTTGACCGCTGGGTACGATGTGTCGCCAGCCACCCTGGCGGCAGAGGATCCGGATGTTCTGGTTGTCGGGTTGAAGCCTGAGGACGATGAGGCCTTGCGCCTTTGTTCCCACGTGCGCACCGAAGAGACAACCCGGCACCTTCCCATTCTCCTCATCGGCGACGAGGACGACATTGATCGCCTCAACAAGGCGCTGGAAATCGGCGTCAACGATTATCTGGTCCGCCCCGTCGATGACCTTGAACTGCGTGCGCGCCTGCGCGCGCAGGTCCGGCGCAAGCGATATCAGGACAGTCTGAAGGAAAGCTTTCTTCATGGGCTTTCCCTGGCGACGATCGACAGCCTGACCGGCCTGCACAATCGGCGATATCTGGACGGCCACCTGAAGGCGATGATCGCCCGCGCCCGCGACGGCGACAAGCCGCTCGCCTTTCTGATGATCGATATAGATCATTTCAAGAAGGTGAATGACACCTGGGGCCATGATGCGGGGGACGAGGTCCTGCGAGAGGTCTCAAAACGGGTCGCCAATGGGGTCCGCGGTTTTGATCTCGTCGCGCGGTATGGGGGGGAGGAGTTTGTCGCGGTAATGCCCGACACCGACCTGACCCTTGCAAGGGCCGTTGCCGAACGGTTGCGGGAAATGATCGAAGCTTTGCCTGTGAAGGCCTCTGAAAAGACTGGGGATATCGACGTTACGATCAGTATCGGCGTAGCCATGCTTGA
>JAPHTL010000067.1 GCA_026193355.1 Rhodospirillales bacterium | reverse complement strand
GACTCCGCTTTCGCGGGATCGGGCCCGGAGGCCGGCGATGCATCAGCGACGGAAGGAGGCTGTGTATTGCGCAGAAACGCTTCACGGCTGCTGGATGACAAGTCAAGTACGAAACGAAACGCCTGCCCGTCCCTGGGCGGTAAAACAAATGCATTCTTGACCTGAACAGGCCCCCCCAGATCAATGACAAGCCGCGAGTTTCCGGGCTTGAACAAACCGTAGCGGAAACTGTCTATATGGCCTGTTTTCCCGGGCAGCGGCTTCGACGGAAGCTGCCAGCCGACCTCGGGCATGTCGATGACGATCCGGTAAGGATCAGGTAACGTCGAAACGCGGAAAGCAATGTTTTCCGAGACATCGATAACAAACCGCGTCTTGTCCTTGTGGTCACCAATGCGGATATCGCTTACAACCGGTGTCGCATGCGCATCAACGACGCCGCCCACGACAACAAATGCCAGGGCCGCGAAAACCAAACGTGCGATATTGCCAAAAGTGCGCCTCATTGCGCCTCTCGAAATGGTTGGCTGTGAATCTGTCAACCTGTACCCGAAAAAGGTTAACGGAACGGCCCATTTCGACCGCCATTTCACCTTTGGTTAAACTGCACTATCGCGACTTCGCGATAAAGGTGATTGTCGAATGAAATTCCTACCGTTATGTTAACGCCACGTCAAAGTTCGCCGAAGGTAATACATATTCCCCTTGGCGTTACGGCGATGGACGATGCATTCGGCATTCGTCCGACCCCATTCCAAATCAAACGCCCAGGCGTCTGTCAGGAATGCGGCCGTATAGAAGTTATCAATTAGGAATTCCGAGGCAGGTATGGCAGCCCGTCAACAGTCCGTTTCGCCCCAAAGGGCCTCAAACGTCTGGGACGCGACATCAGGCGCCATCTGCTTCGTTTTGGAAAAATGCGTGGCCGACCGTCGGAACTGTGTTCCGTCAGCGTCGGCAGCGCCCCGGAGTAATGATCTAAATGCCCAACAAACGTATGCTTATCGATGCCACCCACCCGGAGGAGACCCGGGTCGTGGTTATCAGCGGAAATCGTCTCGAAGAGCTCGACGTCGAGTCCGCTAACCGGAAACAACTCAAGGGAAACATCTACCTTGCCAAGGTAACCCGTGTGGAGCCATCGCTCCAGGCGGCTTTTGTCGATTACGGCGGGAACAGGCACGGTTTCCTTCCCTTCAGCGAAATCCACCCCGACTACTATCAGATTCCGGTCGCCGACCGCGAAGCCTTGCTTGAAGCGGAGCATCAGGAGAATCACTCCGCAGATGAAAGCGACGGCGAGGAAGTCGATGTCGTCGGTGGCGATGACGCCATCGAGGAAGAAGAGTTCGAAGCACGGCGCCGGGCGCATTCGTCCCGCGACTACAAGATCCAGGAAGTCGTCAAACGACGTCAGGTCATTCTGGTTCAGGTCGTCAAGGAGGAGCGCGGCAACAAGGGTGCGGCCCTGACAACCTATATTTCCCTTGCGGGCCGTTACTGCGTCCTGATGCCCAACACTGGCCGGGGCGGCGGCATCTCCCGCAAGATCGGCAGCGCGAAGGACCGCAAGCGTCTCCGCTCCGTCCTCAGTGAGCTCAAGATCCCCGGCGGCATGGCGGTGATTGTCCGCACGGCAGGCGCTGAGCGCAGCAAGGCCGAAGTCAAGCGCGACTACGAATACCTTATCCGGCTTTGGGACAATGTCCGCAAGACGACGCTGGAATCGACGGCCCCCAACCTCGTCTACGAGGAAGCGAGTCTGATCAAGCGTTCGATCCGTGACCTGTATTCCAAGGATATCGACGAAATCATCATCGAAGGCGATGAGGGTTACAGGACGGCCAAGGACCTCATGAAAATGCTGGTCCCCAGCCACACGAAGCGGGTCCAGCCCTACAAGGATGAAATGGTGCCTCTTTTCCACCGCTATCAGGTGGAAAGCCAGCTCGACGCCATGCACAGCCCGGTCGTTCAGCTGAAGTCCGGGGGCTATATCGTCATCAATCCTACCGAGGCGCTGGTCGCCATCGACGTCAACTCGGGACGTGCGACTAAAGAGCGGAACATTGAAGAGACGGCGCTCAAGACCAACGTCGAGGCGGCCGAGGAAATCGCCCGCCAGTTGCGGCTGCGCGACCTTGCTGGCCTGATCGTCATCGACTTCATCGATATGGAAGGGACGCGCAACCAGGCCACGGTTGAACGCAAGCTCAAGGATGCGATGCGCATTGATCGCGCCCGCATCCAGATCGGGCGCATAAGCCATTTCGGCCTTTTGGAAATGTCGCGCCAGAGGCTGCGCCCCAGCCTCCAGGAAACCAGTTCTGAATCCTGCCCTTTCTGTGCGGGTGCGGGCGTTCGCCGATCCATCGAATCGACCGCGCTCCACGTCCTGCGCTCGATCGAGGAAGAAGGCATCCGCCGCAGAACGGCGGAACTTCACGTTCACGCCCCCAGCGAAGTTGCGCTCTACATGCTCAACCAGAAGCGCGCGGTCCTGCTTTCGATCGAGGCGCGCTACAACATGTTGGTTCTGGTCAAGGCCGACGACGACCTGATCCAGCCTGACTTCCGCTCCGAACGGATCCGCACCCTGGAATCTGATGCGGGAGAGAGCGCAGAAACGGCCGCTCCGATGGAACGCCCGGATGATCCCGTAGAAGCAGACGGGGAAACGGCTGCCGAAGGCGGCGGAACCGAAGAAGGTGTCCGCAAGCGCCGCCGCCGCCGCCCACGCCGGCGCAAGCGCGGCGTCGAAGGTGAGACGACCGCCGAAGGAACGGAACAGAATCAGGTGCAGGCCGCAGACGACGACGGCGCTGCCGACGAGGAAACGGAAAAAGAGTCCGCCGCCGAAGGCGCCGCCGCGAATGAGGCTGGTGAAGAAGGCGACGCCAATGGAGACGAAATCCGCAAGCGCCGCCGGCGCGGCAAGCGCGGCGGACGCAGGCGGCGCAAGGACACGACCGAGGCCGGTGATGAGGAACAGGAAGCCGAATCCGGTTCGGCGCAACCTGCCGAATCATCAGCAGAGCCCGCGGTCGGATCATCCGAACAGGAGACCGTTCCGGCTGACACTGATCAGGAGGCCGCGTCCTCAGGAGACGGGGACGCCGGGGACAAGATGCCCGAAAAGGCAAAGGCCCCGCGCCGTCGTAGCCGAAAGAAAGTGACCGAAGAGGAAACCTCTTCTGCCGCCGAAACCGCGCCTGATGAAGAAAAGGCCGCCGTGGCTTCTTCCGAAGAAGCGGTCGAGGAGCCGGCAAAACCGGCCAAGGCCACGCGAACCCGCCGTCGTGCGCCTGCGAAAAAGGCGCCTGCAGAGGTTGAGCAAGCCCCTGCCGAAACGTCTGCCGCCGATGAAGCCTCCGGGTCAGAGACTGACACAAAGGAAAAACCGGCGCGCAAACCCAGGACCCGCAAGGCAAGCACCGCAAAGAAGCCTGCGGCCAAGGACAAATCGGACGGAAAAGATGAAGCGCCGTCAGAGGCTCCTGTAGCGCCAAGCACGGCAAAAGAGCCCGAGCCTGTCGCGGAAGCGCCCAAGCCCGAGCGTCAGGTGCCTGCCACCGTGATCGCCATCAACCCCGATGGCACCACTGAGGAAGTGGCCGCCAAGGGGCAACGGCGCGGGTGGTGGAGTCGCGGTTGATAGCCGCGCAAAGTTACTGAAACCCAGGGAGTGACTTCAGGCTAACCAGCCCTTGAGTCGTTCTGCGGCGGCGGCCATGTCTTCGGCCGAGCCGGCAAAGGAAAAACGAAGCGTGTGACTGCCGCGTTGCGGGTCGAAATCGACCCCCGGCGTGGTGGCCACGCCGGTTTCCGCCAACATCCTCCGGCAGAAATCCTGACTGTCATTCGTCATATGGGCGATATCGGCATACAGGTAGAATGCGCCATCGGAGGGCGCCAGCTTGTCAAAACCGGCCTTCGGCAGTTCGGCGAGAAGAAGCTTCCTGTTTCGCGCGTAGTGCGCCACATTCGCATCCAGCTCCCCTATGCAGTCGAACACGGCGGATCCGGCAAGCTGCGACAGCGTGGGCGGTGAAATGAACATGTTCTGCGCAAGGCATTCCACCGAACGGACCAAGGGTTCGGGAACGACCATCCAGCCAAGCCGCCATCCAGTCATTGAGAAATACTTGGAAAAGCTGTTGATGACGATGACCTGGTCATCGAAGGACAGCGCCGTCTCGGCCTTTTGGCCGAAAGTGATGCCGTGATAGATCTCGTCGGAAATCAGCCGAATTCCCCGTTCCCTGCAATAGCCCGTTAAAGCCTTCAGCGCGCTGGCATCCAACATGCTCCCCGTGGGATTCGATGGGCTGGCGACGATCAATCCGTCCAGTTTCCCATCGACCCGGTCCAGAACTTCCGGCGTTGGCTGGAAGTGGGTATCCGCCCCAACGAGGATATCAACGGGCTCGTTTCCAAGTGCACGCAGGATATTTCGATAGGCCGGATACCCGGGCGAACAGACGCCAACCCTGTCACCCGCATCGAACGCCGCCAGAAAGCTCAGGACAAATCCGCCCGACGATCCGGTCGTGGCCACGATCTGGGATGGGTCGACCTGAACGCCATACGTATCGGCGTAATAAGCCGCGATCCGTTCCCTGAGGATCGGCACCCCCAACGCATCCGTATAACCAAGGCGATCCGCCCCCAGCGCCGCCCGTGCGGCGTCAAGAACAGCGCCCGGCGCAGGTGTGCTCGGCTGCCCGACTTCCAAATGGAAGACATCCTTGCCGGAATCGGCGCGCACGTTTGCGGCACGCATCACATCCATGACGATAAAGGGCGGAATTGCGCCGCGTTTAGCTGCCTTCAGGGTCATTGGTATGTCCGTTCAGTTTACGTCGGCGCTGGCCGCGATGCCGTTTCCGCGCGGGTCGGATGCGATGGCGCATAACCTCGGGTTCTGGGGCAATCCGTCACGGCAAAAGGCGGCGTTCACGCGCCCAAGCGGTATGGTCTGGACAGTATGATGGCCAAGACGGCGAAGATGCATCTGGACGGATTGGGGAACGCCCGATTCAAAATAAATCGTGTCCGGCACACCCCCACGATGAATGCGCGGCATCCGCAAGGCGTCGTTAAGCGAAACGCCGCGGAAAACGGATTCCCCCATGACCATCGACAGGGCGGTTGGCGCGGCGACACCGCCAGTGGCGGCAGCGGCGAACTTGAAGTGGTGGGTGTGCGGATTGGCCATGATGACCGGTCCCAGCGACGTCGGCCCCTTGCCCCTCAGCGACGGGATGGATGGAAGGTACATTCCCGTTCCCGGAATCATGGTTCCGGTGCCAAAAAGATTGTAGAGCGTCACGTTGCATGCCACCGCGGAACCTTCACCGTCCACGACGACGAAGCCTGTCGCGGCGGGATTTTCCTGCACCTGAGACACCCCAAGATTGACCTGGTGCGCAGTCGTGCGACGCGCCCCGTCATAGCTGGCCATCAGTCCCTTGATATGCGCCTTTGAAACGGTTTTCTGCGGATCCTCCGCGATGCTTCCATCCGGAGCAAGCCAACGCCCCCTGTCGGCGAAAGCGCGCACGGCGGCCTCGGCGAAAAGGTGCGCGTCCCCTTCCGGTCCCGCAGAGCCATACCCCCCTTCATCCAGCATGGCGATGATTTGCGCCTCCAGAAGCCCCGCAGCGGCAGGCGGTGGAACAAAATGCGCCGTGTCGAACCCGACCGGCACCTTGACAGTGTCACGCCAGACGGGGGCGTAGCCACGAAGATCGTCGGCGCTGATGGTTCCCCCTGCGGCAGTCACCGCTTCAACGAAGGGAATCGTCATCGCACCGTTGTAGAAAGCCCCAACACCCTGGCTTCTTACGCGCCCAAGGAAAGTGGCCAGATCCAGTTGTTCAACGAATCCACCTTCCGTGAGGGGCGCGCCATCCTGCCCCGCAAAAACCCGGCGGCTTTCATTGTCGGCAAGAAGCGAACCGCCAACAGTGGAAAGGTCGGCGGCAAGGGCGCGCGACACACGGCTACGAAAACGCGCAAGACTTTCCGCAGGACCAATCAGGCGTTCCCACCGAAGACGGCCATAGCGCGCATGCAGGGCGAAGAAACCACGCAAGTTTCCGGGAATGGCGGTTGGCCGAACAGCCATACTTGAAACCACCTTTGGCATTCCGGGCAGAAAATCGATAGCGACCGTCTGCTTCTTGTTTATGTCGTGCACGACGCAAACGCCGCCGCCGCCAAGGCTCGCCGAGGATGGCAACGTCACGGAAAGGGCGAAATAGGTGGCAACCGCGGCATCAACCGCCGATCCACCCATCGACAGAATTTCACGACCGATGAGGGCCGCGCGGGGCTCGTCCGCGGCAACACCGCCGTAGAACCCCTTCACATAACCGATTTCGCCCTGCTTGGCCCCTCCTCCACAGGCTGCAAGAATGAGGCACGAAGCCGCCACCACCATTTGACGGAAGGCTTGCCGCTCTTTAGCGTAGCCTTCTCGCAACTGTTGGTGCTGGAAGAGTATTTTGATCCGACGCATCTTTTTTCTCGCCGCCCTGCTTTGTTTTGCATTTTCGGGAGCCTTCCCGGGAACCGCGAAGGCGGAGAAGCTTACATTCATCCGTGATTCGGAGATTGAAAATACCATCCGCTTGTTTGCCGCGCCACTATTCACGGCGGCGGGAGTGGAACCTTCCACGGTGCGCATCCATCTCATCAAGGACCGGAGCCTCAATGCTTTCGTCGCCGGAGGGCTGAACCTCTTTATCCATACCGGATTGCTGATTGAAAGCGAGAGCGCCGGACAGGTCATCGGCGTCATCGCCCACGAAACCGGACACATCGCTGGCGGGCATCTGGCAAGGTCAGGGGAAGCCATGGAAAACGCCACTGCCCAGACAATTCTGTCGTGGATTCTGGGTGGCGCAATGATCATCGGGGGACGCCCGGACGTCGGCTCGGTGGTCATTCAGGGGGGCGAACACGTGGGATTGCGCGGCCTTCTGGCCTATACCCGCACACAGGAAACATCCGCCGATCAGGCCGCCGTGCAGCTTCTTGACGCCACCGGGCAATCCGCAAAAGGCCTCATGGAATTTATGGAGAAGCTGGAGGGCCAGGAACTTCTCAGCGCCCGCCATCAGAACCCCTATGCGCGCACCCACCCACTATCGTCGGAACGCATCATTTTCCTTCGCAACCACATTGGCAAATCGGCCTATTCCGGCGTCCAGACCCCGCCCGAAATGGTCGAAATGCACCACCGCATGCAGGCCAAGCTGTTCGCCTTCATCGAACCGACATCACGGGTTCTGAGACATTTCAAGGAAAGCGACAACAGCATTGAGGCCCGCTACGCACGCGCCATTGCCTACCACCGTAAATCGGAGTTCAAAACAGCCATCGATATTCTCGACGGCCTGATCGCCGAACGACCGAATGACCCTTATTTCCACGAGTTGAAAGGGCAGGTTCTTTTTGAAAGCGGAAATGCGCTGGACGCCCTTCCTCCCTATCAAAAGGCCGCCGCGCTACTGCCGGACAGCGCTTTGATTCGCCTGGACCTCGGGCGCGTACAGATCGCCACGGAAGACCCCGGGCTTCTTCCCGGTGCCATCGAGAACTTGCGCACCGCTGTGCGCATCGAACCCCAGTCCCCCTTCGCATGGCGTCAATTGGGAATCGCCTACGGCCTTTCCGGCCAGATCGGCCTGAGCACCCTTGCAAGGGCGGAGGAATCCTATCTGCGCGGAAAGGATGAGGAAACCCTGCATCACCTCGGCAAGGTCGAAGCCGAGTTCCCTCGCGGGTCGCGGGAATGGCTGCGTATTCAGGATATCCGCGCGCAGGTGGAACAGCGCATGCAGAAAAAGAAATGACAGGGGCGATTTTTGCCCGCTTCCCATTTGTCACCAATCTGGCGGTTATCGCCGCCGTCGCCGGAAGCCTGCTTTTCTTGTCTGCCTGCGCACCGGAACGGATACAGATAAGCCCGGAAGGGCGCCTTGTGGTCCTGGGTGGCGACGCCCCTTTTTCCGCGGAAGGCCTTTCGGATGACTGGCATATTGAAGGCCCGTCAATCGGCAGGCTAACCGACACGGCGAGGCCCGTCCTTCACTTTTCAAGTGACGACGCTGGCCACGGGGTTCTTGCCGTCAATCACGCCCTGAAGGGCTTTATCCTTGCCCGTCGCACCTATGCGCTTGTTCTTGCTTCGCCGTTTCTTACATGGCGATGGCGACTGGACGGAGCTTTCGGCCAGGAACACCCCCTTTCCGTCGTTGTTGGATTTCTGGGGGGCGACAGCACCGCCCGCAAGGGTATCTCTCTGCCCTTCGGAATGGACGAACGTGGTTTCCCGCAATACGACCGCATTCTTGTCCTGAGCTGGGGTGGAATCTCGGCCCGCGCAGGAAGCATCGAAACGGATGAACGGGGCGCCCGCGTAACGGT
>JAPHTL010000278.1 GCA_026193355.1 Rhodospirillales bacterium | reverse complement strand
GTGATCGCCGCCGTCAGCGACGTCTTGCCATGGTCAACGTGACCAATCGTTCCGACGTTGCAATGCGGCTTCGTCCGTGAAAACTTTTCCTTAGCCATCCTACTAACTCCGTACCTTCTGTCTTTAACCGGCCAACTTGGCGCGAACTTCTTCGGCCACCTGATGCGGAACGTCCGCATAGTGGTCAAAATGCATTGTGAACTGGGCCCGACCCTGGCTGAGCGAACGGAGATTGTTCACGTAGCCAAACATGTTCGCCAGGGGAACCATGGCATTGATCACACGGGCATTGCCGCGCTGATCCATACCGCTGATGTTGCCGCGACGGCTGTTCAGATCGCCGATGATGTCACCCATGTATTCTTCGGGCGTCACGGCCTCGACACGCATGATGGGCTCCAGCAGCTTCGGGCCGGCCTTCTGCATGGCTTCGCGGAATGCCGCGCGGGCCGCAATTTCGAAGGCCAGAACGCTGGAGTCAACATCGTGATAGGCGCCGTCATAAAGTGTCGCCTTGAAGTCGACAACCGGGAAACCGGCGATGACGCCGCTGTCCATGGCGCTGGCAATACCCTTTTCAACGCCGGGAATGTATTCGCGGGGAACGTTACCGCCAACGATGCTGTTGTCGAAAGCGTAACCCTCACCAGCTTCCTGCGGCTCGAAGCGGATCTTGACGCGAGCGAACTGGCCGGAACCGCCGGTCTGCTTCTTGTGCGTGTAGTCGATCTCGACCATCTTGGAAATGGTCTCGCGATAGGCAACCTGCGGCGCACCGACGGCTGCATCGACCTTGAATTCGCGACGCATGCGGTCGACGAGAATTTCCAGATGGAGCTCGCCCATGCCCTTGATAACCGTCTGGCCGCTTTCGAAGTCGCTGGCCACGCGGAAAGAGGGATCTTCGGCGGCGAGACGCGCAAGCGCCACACCCATCTTTTCCTGATCGGCCTTCGACTTCGGCTCGACGGCGACTTCGATCACCGGATCGGGGAATTCCATCCGCTCTAGGATGACCTGCGAAGCGGGATCGCAAAGCGTATCACCGGTCGTCGTATCCTTCAGACCCACCAGCGCGACAATGTCGCCAGCCGATGCTTCCTTGATTTCTTCGCGCGAGTTGGCATGCATGAGAAGCATACGGCCAACGCGCTCGCGCTTGTCCTTGACGGTATTCTGAACGTAGGAACCGGACTCAAGCTTGCCGGAATAAACGCGCGTAAAGGTCAGGGATCCGACGAACGGGTCGTTCATGATCTTGAACGCAAGTGCGGAGAACGGCTCGTCATCGGAGTTCTTGCGCTCAACCGGCGTATCCGTACCCGCCTTGATGCCACGGATCGGCGGCACATCGGTCGGCGCGGGCATGTAATCGACAACGGCGTCAAGCATGGGCTGAACGCCCTTGTTCTTGAAGGCCGAGCCACAGATAACCGGCACGAAGACGCCAGCCAGTGTTCCCTTGCGGATACACTTCTTGAGAACTTCCTCGGACGGCTCCTGGCCTTCGAGGTAGGCTTCCATGGCCGCATCGTCCTGCTCGACGGCCAGCTCGATCAGCTTTTCGCGGTATTCAGCCGCCTTGTCGGCGAGGTCGGCCGGAATGTCGCCATAAGCGAATTCGGCGCCCAGATTTTCGTCTTTCCAGATAACGCCCTGCATCTTCACGAGATCAACGAGACCAAGGAAATCCGCCTCACTGCCGATCGGCAGCTGCAGGACCATCGGCACCGCGCCGAGGCGCTCTTCGATCTGATCGACGCAACGGAAGAAGTCGGCACCGATGCGGTCCATCTTGTTGATGAAGCAAAGACGCGGAACCTTGTACTTGTCGGCCTGGCGCCACACGGTTTCGGACTGGGGCTCGACACCGCCGACGCTGTCGAAAACGGCGACCGCGCCATCAAGAACACGAAGGCTGCGCTCGACTTCAATCGTGAAGTCAACGTGGCCGGGCGTGTCGATGATATTGATACGGTAATCCTTCCAGAAGCACGTCGTCGCAGCGGACGTAATCGTGATTCCACGCTCCTGCTCCTGCTCCATCCAATCCATGGTCGCATTGCCATCATGGACCTCACCGATCTTGTAGGAACGGCCGGTGTAATAGAGGACTCGTTCGGTCGTCGTCGTCTTGCCGGCATCAATGTGCGCCATGATGCCGATATTGCGATACCGCGCGAGAGGAGTAGTGCGTGCCATTTTCGTGTCGTCCGGCTTCTCTGAATAAGTGTTCTTGTTACCAGCGGTAGTGGGCGAACGCCTTGTTGGCGTCGGCCATCCGATGGGTGTCTTCACGCTTCTTGACGGCCGCGCCGCGATTGTTCGCCGCATCCAGCAGCTCACCCGCCAACTTTTCCGTCATCGTGTTTTCCGAACGGTTCCGCGCAAAGTCGACCAGCCAGCGAATGGCCAGCGCCTGACGGCGATCGGTGCGAACCTCGACCGGCACCTGATAGGTGGCGCCACCAACACGACGCGAGCGAACCTCAAGGGCGGGCTTCACGTTGTCGATCGCTTCATGGAACGTCTTGATCGGATCCTGCTTGGTCTTCTGCTCGATCATGTCGAACGAACCATAGAGAATCTGTTCGGCAGTCGTTTTCTTTCCATCCAGCATGAGGCTGTTGATGAACTTCGTAACGACGATATCCCCGAATTTGGGATCGCCCAGAACCTGACGCTTTTCCGCAGCATGACGACGGGACATGACGAAACCTCTTACTTCGGCCGCTTGGCGCCGTATTTGGAACGGCGCTGGCGGCGGTCGGAGACACCCTGCGTATCGAGAGTGCCGCGAATGATGTGATAACGGACGCCGGGAAGATCCTTGACGCGACCGCCGCGGATCATAACCACGGAGTGTTCCTGGAGGTTATGGCCCTCACCAGGAATGTAGCTGGTTACCTCGAAGCCGTTGGTCAAACGGACACGGGCGACCTTGCGAAGCGCCGAGTTCGGCTTCTTCGGGGTGGTGGTGTAGACGCGAGTACAAACGCCACGCTTCTGGGGACAGGCCTCAAGGGCCGGAACCTTGTTGCGTACGATCGGCGCCTTGCGAGGCTTCCTGATCAACTGGTTGATCGTCGGCATTCCACTTTCCTTTTCATAACTTCCACGCACCTCACGGCGCACAGGAAATCCGCAACCATGCAAACACCCAGCGAGAGCAGTCCCAGCTTGCCCTCGTCGGTGTTCGTATGCCCCATCTTGTGAGGCGAAACTGTGTGTTCACTTCTCAGGAGTTACTGCGTCTGAACCGTTCGGCTCACCACCAGCACCCTCTTGGAAAGAGGCCGCATACTACGTAGGCACCCCTGACCCGTCAAGCACAATAATACGGGTTTTTCGGGGGGTTAAACAAACCGGCGGCGGCCTTTGGGGCCGCCGCCGGAAAACGAATGAATCGCGCTGTAATCAGGGGATCAGAGCAATAAAATTGCCCAATCGCCTGTCTTGCGACTATTCGGCAGGCGTTTCCGCCGTGGATACGCCTTCGTCGGTCGCTTCCGTCACGGGCGGCAGGGCCGCTGCGGCAGCCGCTTCGGCCTTGGCCGCCAACTCCGCATCCCTGCGCGCAGCGATTCGCCGATTCCGGCTCATTGCTGCGCCCGTACCGGCCGGTATCAACCGGCCGACGATGACGTTCTCCTTGAGGCCCATCAGGCGATCCATCTTTCCGGAAACCGCCGCCTCGGTAAGGACCCGGGTGGTTTCCTGGAAGGATGCGGCCGAAATGAACGACTGGGTCTGCAGGGACGCCTTGGTGATTCCCTGAAGAACCGGGTCGCCGTACGCCGGCTTGAAGCCTTCGGCCTCCGCCTTCTCGTTGACTTCCTGAAGTTCGATCCTGTCGACCAGTTCACCGATCAGATAGGTGGTTTCACCCGGCTCCGTGATCTCGACCTTTTGCAGCATCTGGCGAACGATCACCTCGATGTGCTTGTCGTTAATCTTCACGCCCTGCAGACGATAGACGTCCTGGATTTCGGCGATCAGGTAATCGGCAAGCGCCTCGACGCCAAGCACGCGCAGGATGTCGTGCGGCACCGGATTGCCGTCCATCAGGGGGTCGCCCCGGCGGACATAGTCGCCTTCCTGGACCGAAATATGCTTGCCCTTGGGCAGCAGGTGCTCCCTGGGCTCCGCATCGCCATCTTCCGGCACGACGAGAATCCGACGTTTGGACTTGTAGTCCTTGCCGAATTCGACACGGCCGTCGATTTCGCTGATGATGGCGTGGTCCTTGGGCTTGCGGGCTTCGAAAAGCTCCGCAACCCGCGGCAGACCGCCGGTGATGTCACGTGTCTTCGCGGATTCGCGAGGAATACGCGCAAGAACGTCGCCGGCATGGACCGATTGGCCGTTTTCGACCGACAGGATGGCGTCGACGCTCATGAAGTAGCGTGCTTCCTGACCGTTTGGCAGCGCCACCACGTCACCCTTCGCATCACGAAGCGTAATGCGCGGCTTGAGATCGGCGCCCCTCGGCTGCTGCTTCCAGTCAACGATAACCTTGCTGGAAATGCCGGTGGCCTCATCCATCTTCTCGGTCATCGACATGCCATCAATGATGTCCATGTAGCTGACCACACCTTCCTTTTCGGTAATGATCGGGAGTGTGTATGGATCCCATTCGGCAAGAATTTCGCCGCGTTCCACCTTGGCCTTGTCCTTGATCAGCAGACGCGAACCGTAGGGGATACGATGGCGGGCGCGCTCACGGTTGCCCTCATCCGTCACCACCACTTCGGCGTTGC
This sequence comes from Rhodospirillales bacterium, assembly GCA_026193355.1. GTDB lineage: Bacteria > Pseudomonadota > Alphaproteobacteria > Rhodospirillales > JAPHTL01 > JAPHTL01. The sequence continues at coordinate 4,535 of JAPHTL010000278.1, read as the reverse complement.
GGCTCATGACAATCTGACCGCCGGAGCTGTTCTTCACCGTGTTGCAGTTGACCAGCTTGATCTTGCCGTCATAGGAAGATTCGACCTTGGACTGCTCGGCGCCACGCTGCGCCGCACCGCCAATGTGGAACGTCCGCATGGTCAGCTGGGTTCCCGGCTCACCGATCGACTGGGCCGCCATGACGCCGACAGCCTCGCCGATATTCACGCGGGTCCCGCGCGCCAGATCGCGGCCATAGCAGGTCGCACAGATGCCGCCTCGGGTCTCGCAAGTCAGAACGGAACGGATCTTGATGGTCTCGATGCCGGAAGCATCGATTTTTTCCATGCAATCCTCGTCGATGATCTCACCGGCCTTGATGATCGGCTTGTTGGTTTCCGGATCGATGATGTTCTCGGCCGCGGAACGACCCAGGACACGCTCGCCGAGCGAGACGATGACATCGCCGCCCTCGATAACCGCCTTGGTGGTCAGGCCGTCCTTGGTGCCGCAATCCTCTTCGAGGATGATTCCGTCCTGGGCGACATCGACCAGACGACGCGTCAGGTACCCGGAGTTGGCCGTCTTCAACGCCGTATCCGCAAGACCCTTGCGGGCGCCGTGGGTGGAGTTGAAGTACTCAAGAACGGTCAGGCCTTCCTTGAAGTTCGAGATGATCGGGGTTTCGATGATTTCGCCCGACGGCTTGGCCATAAGGCCACGCATACCGGCAAGCTGCTTCATCTGGGCCGCCGAACCACGCGCGCCGGAATGGGCCATCATGTAGACGGAGTTGATCGGCTCCCCCTTCTTGGGAGTCGAAATCTCCTTCATCATCTCATCGGCGACCTTGTCGGTGCAGTGCGACCAGGCGTCGACAACCTTGTTGTACTTCTCGCCCTGAGTGATCAGGCCATCCTGGTACTGCTTCTCGAACTCCTTGACCATTTCCTTGGTCTCGTCGACCAGCTTCTCCTTGCTGGCGGGAACGACGAGGTCGTCCTTGCCGAACGAGATACCGGCGCGACAGGCGTAGGAGAAACCGACGTTCATGATGTGGTCGGCGAAGATGACGGACGTTTTCTGACCGCAGTTGCGATAGACGTTGTCGAGGACTTCCGAAATGTCCTTCTTCGTCAGAAGCCTGTTGATCAGCTTGAACGGCAGGCTCGGGTGCTTGGGCATATGTTCCGCCAGAAGCATCCGTCCCGGCGTCGTTTCGATGGTCTTGGTGACCGTCTCGCCGTTCGGGTCCAGTTCCGTCAGACGGGCCTTGATCCTTGAGTGCAGGGTCACCGTACCATTGTCGAGCGCAAGTTCGATTTCGGCGATGTCGGAGAAGGCCATGCCTTCGCCCGGTTCACCTTCACGATCCATGGTGATGTAGTAGAGACCGAGAACGATGTCTTGGCTGGGCACGATGATCGGCTTGCCGCTGGCGGGGCTGAGGATGTTGTTCGTCGACATCATCAGTACGCGGGCTTCAAGCTGCGCCTCAAGGCTGAGGGGCACGTGAACCGCCATCTGGTCGCCGTCGAAGTCCGCGTTGAACGCGGTGCAGACCAGCGGATGCAGCTGGATCGCCTTGCCTTCGATAAGCACCGGCTCGAACGCCTGGATGCCCAGACGGTGCAGGGTCGGGGCGCGGTTCAACAGGACGGGGTGCTCGCGGATGACTTCCTCGAGAATATCCCAGACCTCGGGCCGTTCCTTTTCCACCATGCGCTTGGCCGCCTTGATGGTCGTGGCCATGCCGTACAACTCCAGCTTGGAGTAGATGAACGGCTTGAACAGTTCCAGCGCCATTTTCTTTGGCAAACCGCACTGGTGCAGCTTCAGTTCCGGACCGACAACGATGACCGAACGGCCGGAATAGTCGACGCGCTTGCCGAGCAGGTTCTGACGGAACCGGCCCTGCTTGCCCTTGAGCATGTCTGACAGGGACTTCAGCGGACGCTTGTTGGCGCCGGTGATGGCGCGCGAACGACGACCGTTGTCGAACAGGGCGTCCACGGATTCCTGCAACATGCGCTTTTCGTTGCGCACGATGATTTCCGGAGCGCGAAGTTCGATAAGCCGCTTCAAACGGTTGTTGCGGTTGATGACGCGACGATAGAGATCGTTCAGGTCGGAGGTGGCGAAACGGCCGCCATCAAGGGGAACCAGGGGGCGCAGTTCCGGCGGAATGACCGGAATGACCTCAAGGATCATCCATTCCGGACGGGTGCCGGATTCCATGAACGCCTCGACCAGCTTCAGGCGCTTGACCAGCTTCTTGCGCTTGGCTTCCGAGGTCGTCTCGCGAAGTTCCTCGCGAAGGGTTTCGCGTTCCTCTTCCAGCTCGATCTCGGAAAGCATGTCGCGAATCGCTTCGGCGCCGATCCCGGCGGTGAAGGCGTCCTCGCCGTATTCGTCAACAGCGGCGACGTATTGCTCTTCGCTCAGCAGTTCACGTTCCTTGAGCGGCGTAAGGCCCGGCTCGACCACAACGTGATTTTCGAAGTAGAGGATCCGTTCAAGATCCTTCAGCGTCATGTCGAGAAGCAGACCGATGCGCGAAGGCAGCGACTTGAGGAACCAGATGTGCGCGACCGGAGAGGCCAGCTCGATATGGCCCATGCGCTCACGCCGCACCTTGGTCAGGGTGACCTCGACGCCGCACTTCTCGCAGGTGATGCCCTTGTATTTCATGCGCTTGTACTTGCCGCACAGGCACTCGTAATCCTTCACAGGGCCAAAGATGCGCGCACAGAACAGACCGTCGCGCTCCGGCTTGAAGGTTCGATAGTTGATCGTCTCCGGCTTCTTGATTTCGCCGAAGGACCAAGAGCGGATCTGCTCCGGGCTGGCGATAGAGATGCGAATCTGGTCGAAGCTCTGGTTTGTTCCGACCTGCCCGAAATATTTCATCAATTCATTCATGTCAGCCTCATATAGCTGTTCGCGGCCCAAATTCCGGCGACCGGGCGGGGAATCCCGCCCGGCTCAGCCGCGATTAATCCCCTGACTGCCTCAATTCGACATTGAGGCCAAGGGACTGCATTTCCTTGCACAGGACGTTGAAGGACTCAGGGATACCCGCTTCAAAACTGTCTTCGCCGCGGACAATCGCCTCGTACACCTTGGTCCGGCCGGACACGTCGTCCGACTTGACCGTCAGCATTTCCTGCAGGGTATACGCTGCGCCATAGGCCTCCAGCGCCCACACTTCCATTTCGCCGAAGCGCTGGCCACCGAACTGCGCCTTGCCGCCCAGCGGCTGCTGGGTCACGAGGCTGTAGGGACCAATGGAACGGGCATGGATCTTGTCATCGACAAGGTGATGCAGCTTGAGCATGTAGATGAAGCCCACCGTCACCTTGCGTTCAAAGGCGTCGCCGGTCCGTCCGTCGTACAGCGTGACCTGACCGGAGCTTTCAAGCCCCGCCCGTGACAGCATGTCGACGATATCGGCCTCGTTGGCGCCATCGAACACCGGTGTGGCAATGGGAACACCGTTCTGGAGGTTTCCGGCCAGTTCGATGATTTGATCATCGCCAAGGGGCTCGACTTCATTCTTCATGTAGTCCGCACCGTAGGCATGTTTGAGCGTCTTCTTGACCTCATCCATCTTGCCCGAGGAGCGGTATGCTTCAAGCGCCTCGCCAATCTGCTTGCCAAGGCCATGGCAGGCCCAGCCCAGATGGGTTTCGAGGATCTGGCCTACGTTCATGCGCGATGGCACGCCAAGCGGGTTGAGCACGAGGTCAACGGCCGTACCGTCTTCAAGGTAAGGCATGTCTTCGACCGGCATGATACGCGAGATCACGCCCTTGTTGCCGTGACGGCCGGCCATCTTGTCGCCGGGCTGAAGCTTGCGCTTCACGGCAACGAAGACCTTGACCATCTTCATCACGCCCGGAGGAAGCTCGTCACCGCGCTGAAGCTTTTCGACCTTGTTCTCGAAACGCTCCTGAAGGGCGGCGATGCCTTCCTCGAACTGCTTGGTCAGGGCTTCGACGTCGGACATGACCTTGTCCTTGTCGACGACGATCTGCACCCACTGGCCCGGCGTGAAATCTTCCAGCATGGCCACGGTGATCTTGCCGCCCGTCTTGAAGCCCTTGGGCCCCTTGACCGCTTTCTGACCAACCAGCAGGTCCCTGAGGCGCTGATGGAAGCTGCGCTCCAGAATGGCCCGCTCGTCATCGCGATCCTTTGCAAGGCGTTCGATTTCGGCCCGTTCGATGGCAAGGGCGCGTTCGTCCTTGTCAACACCGCGGCGCGAGAACACCCGAACCTCGACGATCGTGCCGTTCACACCCGGCGGCAGACGCAGGCTGGTGTCGCGAACATCGGAAGCCTTGTCGCCGAAGATGGCGCGGAGCAGTTGCTCTTCCGGGGTGATCGGGGATTCGCCCTTGGGCGTCACCTTGCCGACCAGAATATCGCCCGGCATGACCTCGGCGCCGATGTAAACGATACCGGCTTCGTCCAGGTTCTTGAGGGCTTCTTCACCGACGTTGGGAATATCGCGGGTGATTTCCTCCTGACCCAGCTTGGTGTCGCGGGCCAT